>JBBKVN010000540.1:0-3026 GCA_037968455.1 Rhodoferax sp. | reverse complement strand
TGGCCCACCTTTTCTGACACCATGACTCATTTCAAACACCTTAAGGCGCCCGCCTTTTCAAGCCCCCGCCGTTCCATCGCCAGGAGCCACGCATGAGTTTCTACGGCGTTACCGACATCTGGACCTACGTCATTGGTGCGATCGGCATCATTTTGCTGCCGGGGCCGAACTCCATCTATGTGCTCTCCGTGGCGGCGGCGCGCGGCGTCAAAGCCGGCTACCAAGGTGCGATGGGCGTGTTTGTGGGCGACACCATCTTGCTGCTGCTGACTGCGCTGGGGGCCGCCAGTTTGCTGCGCACCTACCCGGACCTGTTCATTGGCGTGAAGTACGCTGGCGCCGCCTACCTCGCGTGGGTGGGACTGAACCTGATCTGGGGTGCCATTCAGAAAGCACGCAGCCCTGAGCTTCTGGCTTCTGTGCCGCGCGAAAGTGCGGCCAATTTGCAACACCCGTTCAAGCGGGCCTTGGTCATCAGCCTGCTCAACCCCAAGGCGATTTTGTTTTTGCTGTCGTTTTTTGTGCAGTTCATCGACCCGACCTATGCCCGACCGGCCGTGCCATTTTTGATCCTGAGCGCGATCATCATGGTGTTCAGTGGCATCTATCTGTCAGCACTGATTTTTCTGGGTACCCGGCTGGCTCAGGCCTTTCGGGCCCGCAAACGCCTGAGCGCCACCCTCTCGGGCGGCGTGGGGGGGCTGTTCATCTGGTTTGGCAGCAAACTGGCCACCGCCACGCTGCATTAACCACCAGGCCGACCGTTAAGGCCTAGTGATGATGACCATGCTCACCGTGCACGTGGCGGTGGGCAATTTCTTCTTCTGAGGCCGCGCGCACATCGGTCACGGTGACGCTGATTCGCAGCGCTTTGCCCGCCAACGGATGGTTGCCATCCAACATCACGGTGTCGCCTTTGATTTTCATCACGGTAAAGGTCTGGGCATGACCGTCTTCACCCACGCCTTGCAGCTGACCGCCCACTTTCACGCCTGCCGGAAACTGGGTCTTGGGAATAGTTTGAACCAAGCTTTCGTCATGCGCGCCAAAAGCGTCTTCAGGCTGAAGATCCAGCGTGGTCTGAAAACCATTTTCCTGGCCTTCCAGGGCGGCTTCCAGCTTGGGGAAGGTGTTGTCATAGCCGCCATGCAGGTAAACCATGGGGGATTTGCTTTCTTCCAGCAATTTGCCCGTGGTCTCAGCCAATTTGTAGCGCAGGGTGACTGCCGTATTTTTTTCAATCTTCATAAATGCTCTCCGTTTGAACGCCCATTATCGGTGCTTCGCAACTTGGCCCACCCCGGCTAAGCACCGATCAAACCAAAATTCTTCACCCCCTGTCTCAAGGGAAATAGGCTCACAGCCATTGATGCACCTGCGCAAGCAGCTATCTATTGAATAGCAACATCGGGCTAACCCTGATTAGCAAAGGGTCACGACGCCCGTCAGACCGACGAAAGTGAAATAATTACGCCATTTCTAACCAAGGATATTCAACATGAGCGACACCCAACAGCGCATTGCCGAACTGGTCAAATCCAATGACGTGGTACTTTTCATGAAGGGAAACGCCAGTTTTCCCCAGTGCGGATTTTCCGGGCGGGCCATTCAGGTCTTGAAGGCCTGCGGTGTCGATGCCAAAGCCATCAAAACCGTCAACGTGCTGGAAGATGATGAAGTCCGCGCCGGCATCAAGGAGTTCAGCAGCTGGCCCACCATCCCCCAGCTCTACGTCAGGGGCGAGTTCATTGGTGGCTCCGACATCATGATGGAAATGTACGAAAATGGCGAATTGCAACAGGCCTTGGGCGCGCAACCCTAGGCTGTCCCGAGCTCGGGCTTGCGACATGTCGCAAACCCGATGACGAAGAACCACCGAGAGGTGGTTTTTTTACGTCACATCGAATTGCACCCAAAACATGTGGCTTTTCTGACCCTGCCGTGCAGGGCATCTTGTGTTTCAATGACCTTGCGCATGTCGCTTGGTCGTTACTACTCAGGAGTCCATCATGGAATCTCGCAGTCTTGTTTCCCAGCCCTCGCCGTTTCACCTGCCACTGGCTCAATTGCGCCGCGTGTTTCAACCTGAGGAGGTTGAACGCAAACTTGCCAAGCTGCAGGACCATGAGCACGACGCGCTTCGCGCCACCTACCAGCGCATGCTCGAACGTGGCCCCCAGCGGTTTCAGGTCAAGCCCTCCGGCATCCCTGACATGGCCGCGTTGTACGAGATGCTGCCCAACTTCACTGACGTGCTGGACGACGTGAAGCGCCACGTCGCGTTGGCCCAGGACAGCCACGACGGGCTGGAAGTCACCCCTATCCTTCTGCTAGGCCCCCCCGGCATCGGCAAGACGCATTTCGCCCGCAAACTGGCTGACCTGTTGGGAACTGGCATGAGCTTGTTGCCAATGAGCTCCATGACCGCGGGTTGGCTGCTTTCAGGCTCATCCTCGCAATGGAAAGGTGCCAAGCCAGGCAAGGTGTTTGAAGCACTGGTGGACGGCGAATACGCCAACCCGGTGATTGTGGTGGACGAGATTGACAAGGCCAGCTGCCATGCCCAGTACGACCCCTTGGGCGCACTGTATGGATTGCTGGAACATGACACCGCCGGTAGCTTTACCGATGAGTTTGCAGAGATCCCGATTGACGCCAGTCAGGTGATCTGGATCACCACCGCCAATGACGAGCGATGCATTCCTGACCCGATTTTGAACCGCATGAATGTTTTCATGGTCGAACCGCCTTCTCAGGAGGCAGCTCGCCAAATCGCGCGGAGCATGTACCAAACCATTCGGGGCGATCACGGCTGGGGAGACAGGTTTTCACCTGAACCCGGTGACGACGTGCTGGATCAATTGGCAGAACTGGCGCCCCGCGAAATGCGCCGCGCCTTGATGACGGGCTTTGGCAACGCCCAGTTGGCCCGCCGCGACCATGTAGCCTTGATGGACCTGCCGAAGTCCGCCCTAAAAAAGGGAAACATCGGCTTTATGCAGTGAACTCCCAGCGGCGTTGGGCGC
>JBBKVN010000539.1:0-4063 GCA_037968455.1 Rhodoferax sp. | reverse complement strand
CGTCAAAAAGGCGTGTTGTACGCGCCAGACTTTGTGCTCAACGCCGGCGGCATCATCAAGGTTTGCTACGAGTACCTGAAGAAGCCCGAGGCTGACGTGGAAGCCCATGTGCGCGAAATCAGTGACACCTTGGCTGAAATTTTCGCCCGCGCCGACAAGGAAGGCCGTTCGACCGCCGTGGTGGCGGACGAACTGGCCCGTTCCCGCTTTCAGCGCTAAGTGCTGATGCCCGCCGCGCTGGCGGGCGTTGGGTATTAACCCAGTTTCGCCAGCAAGGCGTGCGCGACCGGCTCGGACGACGCGGGGTTTTGCCCGGTGATCAACAAGCCGTCCACTTCCACATGCGGGTGCCAGTCAGCGGCTTTGGAGTACACGCCGCCGTTTTGCGTCAGCATGTCTTCCACCAGGAAAGGCACGACGGCGGTGAGGCCGGCGGCTTCTTCTTCGGTGTTGGTGAACCCGGTGACCTTTTTGCCGTTGACAACCGACTTGCCGTCGGCGCCTTTAGGGTGACGCAGCACCGCTGGGGCGTGACACACCGCAGCCACAGGCTTGCCGGCCTTCAGCATGGTTTCGATCAGGGCGATGGAGGTAGCATCTTCGGCCAAATCCCACAGAGGGCCGTGGCCACCGGGGTAAAACACGGCGTCAAAGTCGGCAGCCGACACGTCTTTCAATTTGAGCGTGCTGGCCAACAAGGCCTGGGCGGGCGCATCGGCCTTGAAGCGAACGGTGGCCTCGGTCTGGGACGCAGGGTCATCGCTCTTGGGGTCGATAGGGGGCTGGCCACCCAACGGTGAGGCCAGTGTCAGGGCCACGCCGGCATCTTTAAGTGCGTAGTAGGGCGCGGCAAACTCTTCCAGCCAGAAGCCGGTTTTGGCGCCGGTGTTGCCCAGTTGGTCGTGGGAGGTCAAAACGATCAGTACTTTTTTCATGTGAAATCCTTGTCAGTTCTTGGGGGTGAATGGAGGTCAGTCTTTGGCAACGCGAACAATCAGCTTGCCGAAGTTTTTGCCTTCCAGCAGGCCCATAAAGGCTTGTGGTGCGTTTTCCAGGCCGTCGACGATGTCTTCGCGGAACTTGATCTGGCCCGTCGCCAGCCATTGACCCATGTCCTTGGCGAACTCGGGGTAGCGGTGAGCGTAGTCGTCAAAAATGATGAAGCCTTGCATGCGAATGCGTTTGGTCAGCAGGGTGCGCATCAACACGGAGGTGCGATCAGGCCCTTCTGGCAAGCTGGTGGCGTTGTAGTGGGCAATCAGGCCACACACCGGCACGCGGGCGCCGGTGTTGAGCAGCGGCAGAACGGCTTCAAACACTTTGCCACCGACGTTCTCAAAGTACACGTCAATGCCTTTGGGGCAAGCCGACGCCAGCAGTGAGGCCAGTTCAGGACTGTGGTGGTCAATGCAGGCGTCAAACCCGAGGTCTTCCACGGCGGATTTGCATTTTTCAGCACCGCCGGCAATACCGACCACGCGGCAGCCCTTGAGCTTGGCGATTTGGCCCACCACCGAGCCCACGGCGCCGGTGGCGGCGGCCACCACGACGGTCTCCCCGGCCTTGGGCGCACCAATGTCCAGCAGACCCATGTAGGCGGTGAAACCGGGCATGCCCATCACGCCCAAGGCGTAAGACGCGGGGCCCATCTTGGGGTCTAGCTTGGTCAGACCCGTACCATCGGACACAGCAAAGTCTTGCCAGCCGGTGTAGGCCAGCACCCAGTCGCCCACGGCGAATTTGTCGTTCTGACTGCTTTCCACGCGGCACACGGTGGCACCCACCATGGGCTCGCCCACCGCAACGGAGGCGGCGTAGCTGGCGGCATCGCTCATGCGGCCTCGCATATAGGGATCCAACGAAAGGTACACGGTGCGCAGCAGCACTTGGCCGGCGCCCACGGCGGGCACAGTCGCTTGGGCCAGGTTGAAGTTGGCGGCCGTGGGCGCGCCCACCGGGCGGGAGGCCAGTTGAATCTGGCGATTTTGAGTGGTGGATTGGGTCATGTTGTGATGCTCCTAAAGGGGGTTGCAGGGGAAGTCGGCTTAGAGCGCAGCTTCAAGAATGCGGCGGCTGATAACCGGAGTGATGTCTCGGTGCTCGCTGAGCTGCGTCATGCCGTGTTCTTCCAGCTGGCTAATGACCTTGTCGATGTCCTTGGCGCCCAGACCGTAGTCCTTTAGGCGGGTGGGAATGCCCATTTGCTCAAAGAAGGCACGGGTTTTCTCAATGGCCGCGGTGACGCGCTCGTCGTCAGTGCCCGTGGTAATGCCCCAGACGCGTTCGCCGTACTGCAACAGCTTTTCACGTTTTTGCACGCGACGCTCTTGCAGTACCGAAGGCAGCACGATGGCCAGCGTGCGGGCGTGGTCGATGTTGTGCAGGGCGGTCAACTCATGGCCAATCATGTGGGTGGTCCAGTCTTGGGGCACACCAGCGCCAATCAAACCGTTCAACGCCAGCGTGGCGGTCCACATGAGGCTGGCGCGGTCGTCATAAACGGGCTGAGGGGCGCTCAGCAGGCGCGGGCCCACCTCCACCAGCGTCTGCAACAGACCCTCGGCAAAGCGATCCTGCACGTGCGCATTCGCCGGGTAGGTCAGGTACTGCTCGACGATGTGCACAAAGGCATCCACCACGCCATTGGCGATTTGCGACGTGGGCAGGGTGTAGGTCTTGGTCGGGTCCAGCACCGAGAACAAGGGGAACACCTTGGCACTGCGGAAGGGCCGCTTGGCTGAGATATCGCGGCGGGTGATCACGCCCCCGTTGTTCATCTCGGAGCCTGTCGCGGGCAGGGTCAGCACGGTGCCGAAAGGCAAGGCCTGGGTGATCTTCCCCCCCCAGCTCAGCAAGATATCCCAAGGATCGCCCTCAAACACAGCGGCAGCAGCTATGAATTTAGTAGCATCAATGACCGAACCACCGCCAACGGCCAGCAAGAAGGTAAAGCCGCCTTCGCGCACCTGCTTGACCGCTTCCATGGCGTTGTCAAAGCTGGGGTTGGGCTCGATGCCGCTAAAGGTGGCGTGGGAGCGCTCGCCCAGTGCCAAGCGTACTTCTGCCAATGTGCCTGTTTTTTCAGCACTGGCGCCGCCGACCAGGATCAGCACCTTGGCGTCAACGGGCACCAACTTGGCGATATCGGCAATGCGGTCCTTGCCAAATACGATGTGAGTGGGGTTGTGGAAATCAAAGTTCAGCATGGCAGTCCTTGGGGTTGTTGAGAGGGGGAAACGAAATGATTAAAAATAGACCGGTCAACTAGAGTGGCGACGGTTCTCGGGAGTTGAAATTTGCATGGCTTAGGCTCGTGGCCCCAGCAAAGCGTCGGTACTGCGCAGGGCGTGGTCAAAGGGGCTGCTGTCGCGGCGCAATTTGGCCAGCAAACTGGCACCCAGCCACAACTCGTACAGCGTCAGCGCGGTGTCCTCGGCCACCAGCGTGGGGGCGACCGATCCATCAGCGCGGGCTTCTTCCAAGCACTGGGTCAGGCGTTGCACTACGCGGTCGGTGCCGTTGCGCAGGGTCAGGCGCATGGTTTCCGAAATGTCAGCCACCTCAGCGCTGAGTTTGACGATCAGGCACTTGGGGCTGGCGTCAACGGAACTGCCGTCAGCCGCAATGCCGCATTGCTGAACATTCCAGAGTGCCCAGTAGCGCATCAAACGGGCCCGGGCCGGCGTGCCGTCCTCGCTGAGCAAGCTGTCTAGGCGGGTCAAGTAGCCGTCCATGTAACGGCTCAGCAGCTCTTCTCCAAAGCGTTCTTTGGAACTGAAGTAGTGATAGAACGAGCCCTTGGGCACATTGGCCGTCGTCAGAATTTCTGACAGGCCCACGCCGACAAACCCTTTGTTCGCGATCAGGCGCTCTCCGCAATCAAGAATGTGGTGTTTGGCGCTGCATTGTTCGGTACCCATGGATTGAATTATGGCCTGAATAGACCGGTCGTCTAGTGGGTTCGGGTGACAACCCTTTGGAACGCGGGGGCATTGCCCCCCGCGAGGAGGTCCGTGTCTTACAACGAAGCGATTTGGCCCAACGCCACTTCACCGCCCAGGGC
>JBBKVN010000538.1:0-2526 GCA_037968455.1 Rhodoferax sp. | reverse complement strand
TTCTTTGACCTTGTTGGCCACTTCGGGCTGCAGTTTGCCGTCTTGCGTCCACTTTTCCAAAAACGCCACGCAGCGCGGGTCAGACAGCTTGAAGAAGAAGTGCTCCGAGCTTTTCAGTTCAGGTGTGGCACCCGACAGGGCGGAAAACGGGTTGATCAGGTCGGTGGGGGCGTAGACCGCACCGCAGACTTCGCAGTTGTCGCCGTACTGGTCTTTGGCGTGGCACTTGGGGCACTCGCCTTTGATGAAGCGGTCGGGCAAAAACATGTTCTTCTCGGGGTCGAAGAACTGCTCAATGGTTTTGGTCTCGATCAGCGAGCCGTCTTTGTTGTCGCGCAGGTCACGGTAAATCTGGCGCGCCAGTTCGTGGTTCTCAGGCGCGTCGGTGCTGTGCCAGTTGTCAAACGCAATGCTGAACCCGTCCAGGTAGGGCTTGCGGCCGGCGGCAATGTTGGCCACGAACTGCTGGGGGGTGATGCCAGCTTTTTCAGCGGCAATCATGATCGGGGCGCCATGGGCGTCGTCCGCGCACACAAAATTGACCGCGTTGCCGCGCATCTTCTGGTACCGCACCCAAATGTCAGCCTGGATGTATTCCATGATGTGGCCGATGTGGAAATTGCCGTTGGCGTAGGGCAGGGCGGTGGTAACAAAGAGTTGACGTGACATGAATCGGGCTTTCTGGGAGAGAGCGCGATTTTAGTCGGCCCCGATTCAGCGCAGTCGCAAGGGATCGCGTCGCCGCTCGGCCTGGGCCGTTGCTGGCGGTGATGCGTCGCTGATCCGGGAGGCGTCCCAGTCAAAGAATTGGCAAATCTCGTTTGATTGCTTGTTGGCGTCCGCATAACCCAGTGCCATGAGTTCCTGGGTGTAGTGGCTCTCAAAGAGCAAATAGCTCGCCAGGGCGGCGCCTTTGACGTCGTCGGCGCTGGGCGACACGCCCACGGCGCCCAGCATGGTGCGCACCGGGGCAGGCAACTGGCCCACATGGCGGGCGGCAATGCTGTCCAGCCGCTCGGAGGGTGAGATCACCAGAATCTCCACCGGGCGCAGCGCACTGCCACTGCGAGCCTCGGGTGGCACCAGTGCCATGGTTTGGTTGATACGGCGCACGCGCTCAATGTCCACCGCCAGCGAATCCAGAAAGATGCTGGACAAGGCGTGTCCGGCAATCTGCGCCAGGGAGGGGTAGCTGCCGTCCGAGTTGTCGGGCCGCTCCACCTTGGGCTCGTGCATGCGTCCGGCCCCAATCACGAGAATACGCTCGGCCCCGAGGTGAATGGCTGGCGCAATGGGGGCGGACTGGCGCATGGAGCCGTCCCCAAAAAATTCCTTGCGACCCTGGTAGTCCAATGCCTTGGCCGGAAAAATGAAGGGAATGGCCGACGAGGCCAGTAAATGGTCCAGCGTGATCTTGTCGCGCACGGCCAGTCGCTGGCTGCGCACCCAGTGCTTCAGGCGTTTGTCGCCCTCAAAAAAAGTGACGTGTTCGCCCGTGCCATAGCTGGACGCGCTGATGGCCAGCGCCTGAATATGCCCGCTGCGAATCAAGTACGGCAGGCGTTGCAGCGGAACCAAGTCTCGCAGCAACTCGGCCAGCGGGGCGTTGTCCAGCAGCGAGCGTGGCTTTAAACGGCGCCATTTGGCAATCAGCCAGCCCACCGATAACAGCGTCATCCAGGTTGCGCCCGAGCGAAGCATGCTGACCGCATCGGCACGGTACACCTGCTCGGCCTCAAAGTTGCGCCAGACATTGGCGATGCCGCGAACCGCCGCATCAAAGTCATCCGACCCGCAGGCCAGCGCGGCCACATTGATGGCGCCGGCCGAAGTGCCGGTCAGGATGGGGAAGGGGTTGGCATCGTTCCGGGCGCCGACGGCTTTTCGAATATCGGCAATGGCTTCCAGCACACCCACCTGATAGGCGGCGCGGGCGCCCCCACCACTCAGAATCAAGGCCGTGGCCGGTCGTGAAGGTTGTCTGGATGGCGAGCTTTTCAACATTGAAAAATATTATGAGCGGCTATGCCCAAGTGAGGGAAAGAAAAGCTCGGAAAACCGCCGCCTCAAAGGGTAAACACTGATTTGCCTGTGTCAGTCAAGGTTAAGGACGTGTTAGCTAGACTACAGGCCTTCAGGAGTAATCAATGGCTGTGACAGAACAAATGCTGATGGACGCACTAAGCAGTGTGGTCGTCCCAATACCGGACGGGACTTTGTGTCCTCCAAGTCCATCAAGAATCTGATCGTGAGCGCGGGCGACGTCGCTTTTGACGTTGTGCTTTGCTACCCCGCCAAGAGCCAGATTCCCGGTTTTCGCAAGGCACTGATTGCCGCCGCCAAGAGCGTGGCCGGCGTCGACAACGTGTCGGTGAACGTGAATGTGAAGGTGGTGCCCCACTCGGTACAGCGTGGCGTGCAACTGCTACCCAATGTGAAAAACATCGTCGCCGTGGCTTCCGGCAAGGGCGGCGTGGGCAAGAGCACCACGGCGGTGAACCTGGCGCTGGCGCTGGCCGCTGAAGG
>JBBKVN010000537.1:0-5238 GCA_037968455.1 Rhodoferax sp. | reverse complement strand
GCGGAAAAAGACTGTGCGTGCGACAGCAAACCCTCTTTGGTACCCGCATCCAGCAGGTCCAGGGTATTGCTGCTGCCCCCGGAAAACGCCGTATCAACCGGAATCATGACCTGACCTTGCCAACCGGGTGGCCCCTTGTACCCCTGGTAGCCCTCAGCGCAAAACGTGCGAACGAGGTACTCCCGGCCGGCAAACATCTGCAGTTGTGGAGCTCCCCCTTGATTAACCGGCACGATGCTGCCCACGGGCATCCACAAAGGGTCAGCACTCTCCAGCACTCGATTCTTGCCGTCCAGAAGCAACATATTGGAGCGTCCCGCCGAATCGCGGTGCGACTGGAAAATACCGGCCATTTCCTGCTCGAAGTTAAAACACAAACAAAGAATGCCGACGACTGCGCCCGTCGACGGATGCAGCATGCGTTTTGAGTAGATCAGGGCTTGCTTTTTGGCTGGCCGAAGGTCGCTGTAGCGAAAGGTCTCAACAAAGCTGTCACTCGCCAGGGTCTGGGCAACCAACGGATCGGCACTGCCCTCCAGCGGGGTCGTCTCGTCAATTTGAACGAGAACATTTCCGGCGACATCCAGCAAAAGAATCTCGTCGTAGACCGTGTACTTGTTGCGGTAAGAGCGAAGCCGAAAACGTGCTGCGCGTTCGTCGTCTGTCTGGCCAGCCACAAAGGCGCACAGCTCATTGTCCGTGGCCAAATAGCCGACGTCAGCCGTTCGTTCATAGAGGTTGCGGACCACAATATTGATGACATATTGCGCCTTCGTGCCAATTTCGTTCAGCACGGTAAGCACTTTTTCGCTGACCAAGCTGTTCACCAACTCCTGCTCCAGTCGATTGAAGCCCTCGCGGGTGGCTGCCATGGTGGGCAAAATGGCCATCGCCTCTTCCGGGCAATTCATCTTGGCCGATGACTCGATCATTCGCCACATCAGATTGAGCTCATGCAAGGCTTTTTCGCAGCGAATCACATCGCGCATGTGGGGCAGGAAATTTTCAGTTTGCATGGTGGAGTCGAGTGGAAAATATCTGCGCAGTTCGACGGAGGAAAAGCACCCCGCTATGCCGCAGCCGACGACGTGTGCCGTCCACTGCAGGCTGACTGGGCTTTGTCAAGCAAATTTCATGCCAATTACTGATGCACGGCACCACACAAACGCACCCATTTAGTGCATAAACAAACGTAAGTACGTCAACTGATCTCGCCAACCCGTCGATCCCTCTGCCGACCAAAGACCCCGCCTAAGACGTGGCAGCACGTCGCCGTCGCGGGCCAAGCTGGTCATTGTCTATATAGGTCAGCAGTCATAATGACTTTTTCACTTTGACATCAATCCCCATGGAAGTCTTTCAGTTTCTCAATTTGATGGTGGAAAAGAATGCATCCGACCTGTTTTTCAGTGTCGGGGCCCCCGTCAACGTCAAAATTGAGGGCATCACCCACCCTTTGAAGATGCCTGTGCTGGCGCCGGGAGAGGTCAAGCAGATGGCCTATTCCGTGATGAATGAGAAGCAGATTGCTGAGTTCGAATCGCGCATGGAACTCAATATGGCCATATCAGCCTCGGGGATTGGTCGCTTTCGGGTGAATGTTTTTATGCAACGTGGCGAAACGGGCATGGTGGTCCGCTATCTCAAGTCCAAAATTCCGACGCTGGATGCGCTCGGTTTGCCCCCGGTGCTGGAGCGCTTGGTGATGCTCAAACGTGGCCTGGTATTGGTGACGGGCGCAACGGGGTCGGGAAAGTCCACCACGCTGGCATCCATGATCAACTTTCGCAACGAGCATGCCACCGGTCACATTCTCACCATCGAAGACCCCCTTGAGTTTCTGCACGAACACAAGCGCTCTGTGGTCGACCAGCGAGAAGTAGGCATCGACACGGTGTCCTACGAGGCAGCCCTCAAAAACGCCATGCGGGAAGCGCCAGATCTGATCATGATTGGCGAAATTCGCGACCGCAACACCATGCAACAAGCCATTGCTTATGCCGAGACGGGCCACCTATGCCTGTCGACCTTGCACGCCAATAACGCCAACCAGGCGATGGAGCGAATTGTGAACTTCTTCCCGGAAGAGGCGCACCACCAACTGCTTATGGACCTGAGCATCAACTTGGCTGGCGTGGTGTCGCAGCGCCTCATTCCTGGCCTGACGCAAAAGCTGGTGCCTGCGGTAGAGGTGATGGTGCAGTCGCCCTACATCAGTGACCTGATCGCCAAGGGCGAAATCGTCGCGATCAAAGAGGCCATGAGCCACAGCAAGGGCGCAGGTATGTGCACGTTTGACCAAGCCCTTTACGCGCTCTTTGAAGCGGGTCGAATATCACAGGACGAGGCCTTGCACAACGCCGACTCTCGAACCGACCTGGCCTTGCGCATTCGCCTTGCGGCCGGCGTGAGCCCGTCGGAGTCGGGCGACTTGAGCATTGACACCAGCCTCTATCCCGGTGCGCCTGCGGGAAGGCGGTAAGGAGTTGTTGATGGAAAATTGGCCTTTGCCACCGTTCTTCCGGGAGGCGGGTGGCCCAGGTGCACCAACCCCGTTGGACGCATTGATGTTCACGACCGATGGCGGGGTGGCAACGGGGCAACTTCTGTCCTTTGAACCAGTCGCGGCAGTATTAGGATTCAAGCGCCGCGGCGAGACTGCCATTGCTCAGCACAGGTTCGCATCCATCAAGAGCATTCAACTGATTCGACCTCTGGCACTTGAGCCTGACGAGGATCTGATTCAACGTTATCAAATGTCTGGCGGTCAGATGGTGAAGCCCGCCGAACGTCCTTTTTCCGTTCATTTTGTGGATGGCGAATCCCTGCAGGGCCGCACCAAGGGGTTTGTCAAGACGCGCCACGGCCTGTATGTTTACCTCAGTACCGAGGGCGAACGTGCGGTGCCTATCTTTGTCCCTGAATCAGCCTTTGACCGCTACCACGTTGGCGAGCTGCTTGGGCAGCAGTTGCAGGACGCAGCCATGGTCTCTCCTGAATCGCTTGAGCGGGCGCTGACTGAACAGCGCAAGCGCCGGCAATTGATCGTGGATACCCATCTGCAAGACCTTCAGCCGGAGGCGCTGGCAACCGGCGCGGATTCAATGACCGCCTATGCGCCGGTCAATCTGGGTGAAATCCTGATGGATCAGGGCCTTGTGTCCAGGGAGCAACTGACGGCCGCGTTAAGCCGCCTGGGCGGAGAAAAGAAAAACCTGCTGGGCCAGATTCTGGTCGAAATGGGGGTTCTCACTCGCCCCCATTTGACCCACGCGGTGGCGGAGCAGCTCAACATCCCGGCGGTGACGCTGCGCAACTTTTCCATTGCCCCCGAGGTGATCTCGTTGGTGCCGAAAGCGTACGCATTCTCACACCATGTGCTGCCGATATTGGTCACCGACAAGAGCTTGATTGTGGCTTTGGAGAGTCCGTTGGACGCAGACTATCTGGACGAGCTGAGGGCATCGACCCAGCGCCAGATCGTGCCCGTGCTGGCAAACCCGGAACATCTATCGGCCCGCATTGCCGCTGAATACGCCAACATGCTCTCTCGAAGCAGCGACGCCACCATTGAGGCAGAAATCGAGCAACTGTCGCAGCAAATTGACTCTGGCGTTAACGCGTCCAGTCTGCCCGGGATGCGCCAGCAGGTGTCTGAAACCGACACCATTTTGGTCCGTTTGGTGAACAAAATGATCGAGGACGCCTACAAGGCGGGCGCCTCCGACATCCATGTGGAGGCCTATCCGGACCAGCAACCCACACGCCTGAGATTTCGGATCGACGGCATTCTCACCGACTACTTGCGGCTTCCCTACACCTTGCGCGCAGCCATCATTTCCCGCTTGAAAATCATGGCCAACCTGGACATTTCGGAACATCGAAAGCCACAGGACGGGAAGATTGATTTCTCACGCTTTGCTCCCGTCAAGCTGGAGTTGCGGGTGGCCAGTCTGCCAACAGCAAACAATCTGGAAGACGTGGTGATGCGCTTGTTGGCCTCCAGCAAGCCGGTGCCCATGGCCGAATTGGGTTTCAATGACGACCTGGCCAAAAGCCTGAAACAAATGGTGCACCGAAGCTATGGTTTGATTCTGGTGTGCGGCCCCACCGGCTCAGGCAAAACGACCACGCTGCATTCCTTGCTCGCCGAGGTCAACACGACTGAGAACAAAATCTGGACGGCTGAAGACCCCATTGAAATCACCCACCCCGGCCTGCGTCAGATCCAGATGGTGCCGCGTGCGGGATTGACCTTTGCCAGCGCCATGCGGGCTTTTTTGAGAGCGGACCCCGACATCATCATGGTCGGCGAGATGCGAGATGCGGAAACCACCCACATCGCCATTGAGGCCTCGCTGACCGGCCACCTGGTGCTTTCCACACTGCACACCAATAGCGCGCCCGAAAGCGTGGTGCGACTGCTAGACATGGGGCTGGAGCCGTTCAGCTTCTCCGACGCCTTGATTGGCGTCCTCAGCCAGCGCCTGGCGCGACGCCTTTGCAAGCACTGCAAGACGCCGCTACCCAAGAGTGCGACACAAATTGAGGAGATGGCACAGACCTACTGCCAGGACACCTCACTGCAACCGCAAGATGTTTTGGCGGACTGGCATCAACGCTTTGCCAGCGCCGATGGCGGCCCGCCCTTGCTCTACACGGCACCAGGCTGCGCCAAATGCAATCACACCGGCCACAAAGGTCGAGTGGGCATCTACGAACTCATGGTGGCCACGCCATCCATCAAGAAACTGGTGCAGTCCCGTGCTCCAGTGGCGACCTTGTTTCAGTGCGCCAAGCAGGAGGGCATGCTCACCCTGCAGCAATACGGCCTGCTCAAGGTGATGGAAGGCCAAGCGGACCTGACCAGTGTCAGCAGCGCCTGCGCCTGAGCGCCCAATACTCCGGATGCAGCGCCTGCAAGCGGTGCGCGGAGCTTGGCGCCGTCAATGCCAGCCCAACCTGGGTAACTGCCGTTGACGGTCATATGACTCAGCCACAATTACGGCGCATCAAGTCATTCCAGGGATTTCAGTGAATATTAAAAAAATAGGGCTCGCTATCAGCGTATTGGCGACGGCGTTGTCCGCCCAGGCCTTCCAAATCAGCAGCTTGTCACCCCAAGGCGAGGTGGCGCGTGTGCGCCAGTTGGTGGTCAAGTTTGACGAGGGGGCAGTGCCGTTTGGCGACCCCAAGGCCCCAGCGCCCATCACGCTGAGCTGCTCAGACGCGCAGGCC
>JBBKVN010000536.1:0-6876 GCA_037968455.1 Rhodoferax sp. | reverse complement strand
GTGACCAGCGCGCTGGACCATGTGCGTGCGAATTACCAGGGCCATGTGTTGCTGGTCTCCAGCGGCGGCCCCATTTCCACCGCGATCAGCCACCTGCTGGAGGCGCCGGTGACGACCACCATCGACCTCAATATGCGCATTCGCAACAGCGCCGTGAGCGAATTGATCTTCACCCGGTCGCGCCACGCCCTGCTCACCTTCAACACCTTGCCGCATCTGGATCACCCGGACTATGCCGATTGGGTGACCTCCGCTTGACCCCGCAATAGAGGCCACCACGCGGCCCGTCCCCTGCCCGATCAAAGCTGAATTTGTTCTCCGCGCTTCGGCGTGATAATCCCACCCTCCTCACTGTGGGACACCCCTTTGCGATTGAAATACAAATTTGTCACGCTGGCCTTGGTGCCCCTGCTGGCATCACTGCTCTTGATCGCCGGGGCCTTGCTGTCCGAGCAAAATTCCCTTGCTGAACGCAGACGCCTGCAACTTCGCACCGCCATCATGGCGATCAAGCAAGAGGAGTTGCGACACTACGTTGCCCTGGCCATGAGCACCGTCAGTCCGCTGTACAACCAGGGGCGTGACGACGATGAGATCAAGAAACAGGTGATGCAACAACTGGCCCACCTGGACTACGGGCCCGATGGCTATTTCTACCTTTATGACATGACGGGCACCAACCTCATGCACCCGCGCCAACCCGAACTGGTCGGCAAAAATCTCGTCGATATGCGCGATGCCCACGGTGAACCCACCATTCGCATGCTGCTCGAGCGCGCCCGAACTGGTGGCGGTTTTGTGGTCTATCACTGGCTGCGCCCCTCCACCCAGGTTGAGGCACCCAAGCTGGGCTATGTGACGGTGCTGGAGCGTTGGGGCTGGATGATTGGAACCGGCATGTACCTGGATGACATTGACGCGGCCATGGCCCAGCTTGACATTGAGTTGGAGCGCAACGTGCACGCGACACTGCTTTGGATTGCGGGCGCCGGAGGGCTGGGCGTGGCGCTGATATTTGCAGCGACCATGTTGTTCCGGTTCAGCGAGCGCCGCGTCAGCGACGCCAAGTTGAAGCTGCTCGCCCGCCAGGTTGTGAGCTCCCAAGAAGAAGAGCGCGCTTACCTGTCCAGAGAGTTGCATGACGGAACGGGCCAGACGCTGGTGGTGATCAAACTGCTGATCGAGTCCGCACTGGACCGCATGGCGGGCAACGACGAGGCCGTGCGGTCCCCACTGACACGGGCACTGGAGCGATTGAAAGAAGCCCTGCTGGAGGTTCGCGGCATGTCACACCGCTTGCGCCCCGTGATGCTGGACACCCTGGGTTTGCCTGCTGCACTGCGAAGTTTGGGTGAGGAAACTTGCCGTCCCGCCAACATCACGTTCACCATTGAAACGCAGGGCACGCTGCCGGATTTGCCTGACGATGTGAAGACCATGCTGTTCCGCATCACCCAGGAGGCAATGGCCAACACCCTCAAGCATGCTGCCAGCCACCATATTGATCTGCGTCTTTCTTTCGATCAGCAAGCCTTGCTTCTCAGTATTGAGGACGATGGCTGCGGATTTAACGTGGAGTTGATCCGCGAGCACCCACGCCGGGGCATTGGCCTTCGCAATATGCGCGAACGCATTGAAACCATTGGGGGTGAGCTGACGGTGTACTCCAAGCCGGGACGCACCTGCATCACCGCCGTCCTGCCGACCGGGGCGATCAAGAATTTCAACACGCCTGCCTAACCGAGAACCGCGCCATGATTCGACTCCTGCTGGTGGACGACCACCCCCTCGTTCGCGATGGTCTGAAATCAAGATTGGCCAGCGAGTCCGACATGACCGTCGTCGGCGAAGCTGGCAATGCCGCCGAGGCACTGACCGCGCTGGCCAGTTGTGCGCCGACGCTGGCGCTCATGGACATTGGCATGAAAGATATCAACGGCATCGAGCTGACGGCCATGCTGCTGGAACGGGCGCCCCAGTTGGCCGTGTTGATGCTCAGCATGTATGACAGCGTTGAATACGCCCAACGCGCGCTTCAGGCCGGCGCCCGTGGCTATGTCCTTAAAGACGCTCCCGCATCAGAGATCCTCACAGCGCTGCGTACCGTGGCGAATGGCGGCACCTACCTTGGCGTCGACATGGCGCAACGTCTTTTCAAGGCGCCCGCGCCTCGCAGCAGTTTGTCGGTTCGTGAACAAGACATCCTCGCCTTCTTGGCCAACGGCCAGTCCAGCAAGCAAATTGCGCGCACCTTGGACCTGAGCGTGCGCACGGTGGAGGCGCATCGGCAAAATATCCGCCGAAAGCTCGACCTGGAGACGCAGGCCGACCTCATCAAATATGCCGTTGAGCACGCCAGCCGCCACAGTGGTTCCGCGCCACCCAATCGCTGAATTCAGGGTTTTCCAGTACGTAAGGCCACCATACCCCACTACGTATTGAAACGCTGGCGGGCTCGCCCCCCACGGCGCAAACTCCCTCTCTGCAGACCAACTAACGCCCTGCAGGGCACGGAGACAACGATGAAAAGCATTTACGCAAAACTCACTCTGAGCGCGGTCGCGCTCGCCGCCTCTGCCACTTTCGCGCTGGCCGCCGAACCTATCAAAATTGGTGTCGCCGGCCCGTTCACAGGCGGCTCGTCCTCGATGGGCGTCAGCATGCGGGACGGCGTGCGCATGGCCACCGATGAGATCAACAAGGCCGGCGGGGTGTTGGGTCGCCAGATTCAGTTGATTGAACGGGACGATGAAGCCAAGAATGAGCGAGGCGTGCAGATTGCGCAGGAGCTGATCAACAAAGAAAAAGTGGCGGCCACCGTCGGCTACATCAACACCGGCGTGGCACTGGCCTCACAACGCTTTTACCAGGACGCCAAGATTCCCGTCATGAACAACGTGGCCACCGGGTCCGCCGTGACACACCAGTTCGACGACCAACCCGAGAACTACATCTTCCGCAATGCCGCGCATGACAGCATCCAGGCACCGATGATTGTGGAAGAAGCGGTGACTCGCCGCGGGTTCAAGAAAGTCGCCATCCTGGCGGACTCGACCAACTACGGTCAACTCGGTCGCTCGGATCTGGAAAAGGCATTGGAGATCAAGGGCATCAAGGCCGTGGCCATCGAGAAGTTCAACATCAAGGATGTGGACATGACCCCTCAGCTCCTCAAGGCAAAGGAAGCCGGTGCCGAGGTCGTGCTGACTTACGCCATTGGCCCCGAGCTGGCGCAAATTGCGAACGGCATGACCAAGCTGGGCTGGAAAGTACCGATGATCGGCAGTTGGACTCTGTCAATGGCCAATTTCATTGACAACGCCGGCCCCGGCGGTGAAGGCGCCCGTATGCCGCAAACCTTTATCCAGGAACCCACCACGCCCAAGCGCCAGTCCTTCATCGTTAATTATCTGAAGACCTTCAACCCCAAGAACAGCCGTATTGATTCACCTGTCTCAGCCGCTCAAGGTTATGACTCTGTCTACCTGCTGGCTGCCGCCATCAAACAAGCGGGCTCGACCGACGGCACCAAGATCAAGGCCGCATTGGAAGACCTGAAAACGCCAGTGGACGGCGTTGTGACCACCTACAACAAGCCCTTCACCGCAAAGGATCACGAAGCGATTACCGCCAACATTCCTGTGTTTGGCGAAGTCAAAGGCCAACGCGTGGTCTATGCCTACCCGGATGACCAAAAGAAGGCGTCTGAGGTTCGCGTGAAGGATGTCAACGCCAAGGGCGCGTTGATCGTCAAGAAGTAAGAGGAAGGCCGCCCAGGCTTTTGAGCACGCTGCCGGCCTTCATGCCGGCAGCGGTTTTTCGTGCGCGTCGCGACAGACTGAATCCCAGGAACTCCCCATGCAAATATTTACCCAGCTCGTGTTCAGCGGGATCGCATTAGGCATGATCTATGCGGTCATTGCGTTCGGCTATCAATTGACCTTTGCCACGTCCGACACGCTGAACTTCGGCCAGGGTGATGCCTTGATGTTGGGCGCCCTGGTTGGCCTGACATTGGTTGGAATGGGCGTGAATTACTGGGTCATGATCCCCCTCGTTTGCATCTTTGGTGCACTCCAGGGCGCCTTCGTCGAGCGCATTGGCGTTCGCCCGGCCATCAAAATGAAATCAGAGTTCGGCTGGATCATGTCGACCATCGCGCTGGGCATCATCTTCAAAAACGTGGCCGAGAATGTTTGGGGCCGCGACGACATGAAATTCCCCAGTCCCCTGCCCGAGTCCCCGCTGCACTTCCTTGGCGCCAACGTGCTGCCGATGGAAATCTTGGTCGTTTTCGGCGCCTTGGCGATGATGTTGGCGGTCGAGGTGTTCAACCGGCGCTCCATCTATGGCAAGGCGGTGGTGGCCACCTTCAATGACCGCGATGCGGCCAAGTTGATGGGCATCAACACCGCACTGGTCATCACCTTCTCGTACTCCCTGTCGTCCATGACCGCTGCCTTTGCAGGGGTGCTGATTGCGCCGCTCACACTGACCGGCGCGACCATGGGGTCCGTTCTGGGATTGAAAGCATTTGCCGTGGCCATCATTGGCGGACTCACCAGCGGCATGGGCATCGTGGTAGGTGGCTTGATTCTCGGCATCGCGGAGACCACCACGGGCTTCTATCTGTCCACGGGCTACAAAGATGTACCCGGCCTCCTCTTGCTGCTGGTGGTACTTGCAGTGAAGCCAGCAGGTCTCTTCGGCAAATCGGCCATCAAGAAAGTCTGAGCATGAAGCCCAAACACACACTCCTCGCAGTCGCGGGCATTGCCGCGCTCATGCTGTTCCCGGTTGCATTTCACAACCCGTATTACATCCACCTGCTTGAGACCATCATGATCTACGCGATTGTGCTGTTCGGGCTTGATATCGTGGTCGGCTACACCGGCCAGGTGTCGCTGGGACACGCCGGATTGTTTGGAATCGGTGCCTATACGGCAGGTGTGCTGGTCTTCAAATTGGGGGCCAGTTTGTGGATCACGCTGCCTGCTTCCATCGCCGTCACGGCCTTCTTTGGCGCTTTACTGGCTTTGCCGGCGCTGCGAGTGACCGGCCCCTATCTGGCAATGGTCACTCTGGCGTTTGGCACGATCATCCAGATCCTGATCAACGAGATGAGTTTCCTGACCGAAGGCCCACTAGGTATCACGCTCGCGAAGCCGATGCTGTTTGGTGTAAAGCTGGGTGAGCGCGAGTTCTTCTGGGTCGTCGCTGTCATGCTGATCCTGTCACTGATTTTTGTGCATCGCGTCCTTCGCTCGCACCTGGGGCGCGCCTTTGAAGCACTGCGTGGCAGTCCTGTGGCCTCGGACTGCATGGGGGTCTCGGTCTACCGCTACAAGGTCTACGCCTTTGTGATCAGTGCGGGCCTGGCTGGCCTGGCTGGCTCGCTGTATGCCTATTCAGAGCAGTACATCTCGCCCAATACCTATAACTTTGAACTCACGGTCATGTTCCTGCTCGCAGTGATCATGGGCGGGCGAAAAACACGATCAGGGGCCATGTTGGGTGCGGCCATTGTGGTGCTGCTGCCCAAGCTCCTGGACGATATTGAGATGTTCCGTTGGTTCGCCGTGTTGCTGGCGGTTGTCGTGCTGGTAGGCGCCATCGTCGCGTTGAAACGGGGCAAAGCCAGCGTGAAGACGGCCGCGGTTCCGGTGGTGGGCACCATTGCGCTGGCGGCCCTGTCGTTCCAGTTGCAAACCATGACCGACTGGCGACTCTCGATATTTGGCCTGATTACCCTTTTTGTCGTTTACTACCTGCAGGATGGCATCGTCGGATTCCTGCGTATTGCACTCAATATTCGCTCGAACCCCACTGACGACGCCGAAAGTGAAGACCCAGCAGCGCTGCCAACAGGTCATGGGGCACTCACGTTCGCCAAGGGCGGCGGCGACGAGTTATTGCGCGCCAGCGGAATCTTGATGCAGTTTGGCGGACTGAAGGCGCTCAACAACGTGGACCTGGTCGTCAAACGCGGGACGATTCACGGCTTGATCGGCCCCAACGGCTCGGGCAAGAGCACGATGATGAACGTGCTGACCGGCATTTATGTGCCCACTGCCGGCAACGTCATGTTTGCCGATGCATCGCTGGTCGGCCGCACCTCATCCAACATTGCTTTGTCGGGCGTCGCCCGTACCTTCCAGAACGTCCAGTTGTTTGGAGAAATGACCACCCTGCAAAACGTGATGGTCGGCCTGCACCACACCTTTGGCAGCAACCTGGTGGACGTTGCCCTGCATTTGCCGAGGTACAAACGGGAGAACCGCTTGGCTACCGCGCGGGGAATGGCGCTTCTTGAGTTTGTGGGGCTTGCCTCACTGGCGCATGAAGAAGCTCGCAACCTGCCTTACGGCAAGCAGCGGGTGCTGGAAATTGCCCGGGCATTGGCGCTTGACCCGCAGTTGTTGTTGCTGGACGAGCCCGCCGCAGGACTCACCGCACCAGACATCAAAGAGCTGGTGACCATCATTCGCAAGATCCGCGAGCACGGTGTGACCGTGATTCTCATTGAGCACCATATGGATGTGGTCATGAGCATGTGCGACACCGTGTCGGTGTTGGACTTTGGCCAGAAGATCGCAGAAGGCTTGCCGGCCCAGGTACTGTCAGACCCCATAGTAATTGAGGCCTACCTGGGTGGCGAAGCGGCAGCGCCCGCCCACTGAGCGAACCAGAAGGATCAACCCATGTTAAATATTGAAAACCTGTCCGCCGGCTACGGCAAAGTGCAAGTCCTGCACGGTATCTCCATGACAGTGCCTCGGGGCAAGGTCGTCACACTGATTGGCTCCAACGGCGCGGGAAAAACCACGACCATGCGGGCTATCAGCGGCATGATTGCCCCCACGGGCGGGGCGATCA
>JBBKVN010000535.1:0-3481 GCA_037968455.1 Rhodoferax sp. | reverse complement strand
GCACTGGCCCGCATTGCCAGCGGCCTGCGCCAGGTGGAGGCGCCAGTACAGATCAGCGAGGAGATGATGCCGGGCGTGGTGAGCCTGCCGCACGGATGGGGTCACAACCTGCCCGGCGCCCGATTGACGCTGGCGGCAGAGCGCCCCGGTGCCAACTTGAACGCGCTGCTGGACGACCAATGGCGTGACCCGCTCTCTGGCAATGCCGTGTTGGGCGGTATGGCCATCACCAGGGAAGCACTGGCTGACGCTTGATCAGGATGTTTCTCGCCGGCTAAAGCACCTCGCAGTGCTTTAGCCAGGTGATCACTCCAGTGAGTTAATCAGCGTTTCGGAGAACAACGAAGGCCGAAACAAACAATCCGCATCGCCGGGGTCTCGTGCGGCCCACAAGCCCAGCTCATTGGCGCGCATGGGCTTGGCGAATAGGTAGCCTTGCAGCTCGTCGCACCCCATTTCAACCAGAATGTCGCGTTGTTTTCGGGTTTCAACGCCTTCTGCCACCACCCTCAGCTTGAGCGCATGGGCCATGTCCACGATGGTTTGTGCAATGAACTGCGCGTGTTCACTGACATCCAGATCAGACACAAAGGCACGGTCAATCTTTAATTCACTGGCTGGAAGGCGCTTGAGAGAGGCGAGGCTGGAGTGCCCGGTACCAAAGTCGTCAATGGACACATGAACGCCCAGTTGGCCCAGCCGGTCAAAGACCTGCATCGTGGCCGCCGTGTCCTCCATCGCGATGGACTCCGTGATTTCACAGGTGAATCGTGATGGCGGCGTTTGCGTGCGTTTCAAAACGTCAATCAGGTGCTGAACGAAATCGTCCTGCCGCATCTGATGGGCGGAAATATTGACGGCGATTCGCATGCGCAGCCCCTGCTCCCGCCAAATCTGGGCTTGCCGGCAAGCCTCTTCAATCACCCAGCGCCCCAGACTTTGAATCACGCCATAGCGTTCGGCCAAGCCAATGAACCGGTCAGGGCTGATCATGCCCAGTTGGGGATGGCGCCAACGCACCAAGGCCTCCACCGCCGTGATTTGAAGCGTATGGGCATCCACCTTGGGCTGGTAGAACAACTCAAGCTGCTGGCGCTCCACCGCGCAACGCAAGTCATGCAGCAATCGGGCCGAGTCGCGTCGCCCTTCCGCGGAGGGTTGGTCGTATTCGGCAAAACCATCGCCGCCCTGCAGCTTAACGGTGCGCATGGCCAGCGCCGCTTTTTCAACAATATTGCGCCGGGAGCCATGGTGGGGGTAGGCCGCTACACCCACCGAACAGGTCAATCTCACCTCGCCGCCCGCCATGGCAATGGGTACGGCCAGCGCCGTACGCAGTTTGATGGCCAGGTTTTTGGCGTCTGCCAGCGACACATCAGCCACCAAAGCAAATTCGTTGCCCACCCAGCGCGCCACGGCAGCACCGGGCAGAAGCGCGGCTTGAATGCGCGTCGCTACCTCCTGCAAGACCAGATCGCCGCTGGGTCGGCCATAGGCGTCATTCGTGGCGCGAAAGTAATCGATGTCCAGGTACAGCAAACACAGAGGCTGGCCGGACGAGTCGCTTCGCAGACAGACCTCGTCCAAGTCCCGCTCAAAACCCTTGGGTGTGCGCAGCCCTGTGACTGGGTCGTTGGTTTGAAGGCTGGACAGTTCAGAGGATACCTTCTCCAGCTGAGTGGCCGTGAGGCCCGCGCGCTGTTTCAAGCGCCAATAGGCCAACAATACCGCGAACGCCAACAGCACACTGATGGCTGTGGCAAGCGAGAGCCAAAAGGTGTTTGGAGACATGGTGGCGCATTCTGGCACAGCGCCGCGTGCGTCTGTGAGGGGAGAACGCAAGAGGCGAGGGATTGAGTCGACTCGTCGCTATTTCTCCCTGATGCACACTCTAAGATGCCAGTCTGTACAGTGCACGTTCCCTCAAGAAATGAAAAATTATGAAAAATACAAGTTGGAAAAACCTGCTGGCTGGCGTCGTCGTTGGCAGCCTCACACTTGCGTCGGCCCAAGCCGACACCGTGCTGGAACGAGTTGCCGCGGGCGGCAAACTCGTGATTGCGCACCGGGAGTCTTCGGTGCCCTTTTCGTTTCTTGATGAAAACAAAAAACCAGTGGGCTATGCCGTCGATTTATGCCTCAAGCTCGCCGACGCCGTGCGCCAAAAGACCGGCGCCAAAAATATGGCGCTGGAGTTTGTGATGGTGACTTCGGCCAACCGGATTGCCACCGTTGCGGACGGCAAAGCCGACCTCGAATGTGGATCCACCACCAACAACGCCGAGCGACGCGAAAAAGTGGCGTTCACCATTCCCCACTTCATCACCGGCGCACGTCTGTTGGTGAAATCCAGCTCGCCCTACAACCGCCTGGAGGATCTGGAGGGGAAAAAGCTGGTATCCACCAAGGGCTCCACGCCCTTGAAGGCGGTAGAGCAGGCCAACCGGGAACGCTTGCTGCGAGTCACGATCCTTGAAGCGCCCGACCATATCAAAGCGCTTGAAATGGTCGAGCAAGGCGAGGCGGACGCCTTTGTGATGGACGATGTGCTGCTCTACGGCTTGGCCGCAGGCCGCCCCGAACCGGCTGCGTTGAAGGTGGTGGGGAAATTTCTGACGACAGAACCGCTGGCCATCATGTTGCCCAAGAACGATCCCACCTTCAAGAAGCTGGTGGATGACGAGATGCGACGGTTGATTCAAAGCAACGAGATTTATCCGATTTACGACAAGTGGTTTATGAAGCCCATTCCGCCGAAGAACACCGCATTGAAGATGCCCGTGAGTTATTTGCTGAAAGATTTCTGGAAGTACCCGTCCGACCAAGTGCCGTTTTAAGCCGAAGAAAAGCGCAGCGAATTTATCTGATTTGCTATGTTTTTAATAGCGCACTCCGCATGACTGACAGCGGGCACGGACACTTTTTGCCCACAACCTCAGTTGGCCACCTAAAAACTTCGTCCGCCCCGGTGATCGCTGTGGCACACTTCGCGCCTTCGCAGGCCCGTCCCTGCCCGCCCCCTAGCCTGACCACAGGCCGTCTGAGAGACCACCATGCCCAACCCAACGATTTCCGTCACTGACGCTGCCTTAGGGCAAGCAGTCCGTACTTACCGCTGCCAGTGTGGTGGGCCGGTTTTTTTCAGAAACAGTACTTGCTTGAAATGCTGCACGCCGCTGGGCTACCACCCTGAGAAGGCTCGCCTCTTGCCCTTGAAGCCCGTTGCAAAATCGGACACATGGACACTATGGGACGACGACGGCCAGACCTACCGGCGCTGTGCCAACCTGCACACGCCGGCCGCCTGCAACTGGCTGGTGCCGTCCAGCCTGGCACCCAAGCATCAGGGTCTGTGCCGGGCTTGCCGCCTGAACCGCACCATTCCTGATCTGGCTGACCCCAAGCACCCTGACAACGGCGAACTCTGGGGCCGGGTCGAGCTGGCCAAGCGGCGGCTGGTGTCCGCCCTTCTGGTGATGGG
>JBBKVN010000534.1:0-4390 GCA_037968455.1 Rhodoferax sp. | reverse complement strand
CTCCCTCAATCGATGAACTGACTATGAAACGAATCCTGATTGCCAATCGCGGCGAAATCGCTTGCCGCATCATTCGAGCCTGCAAAGCCTTGGGCCTGACCAGCATCGCCGTGTACTCCGAAGCCGATGCTGATGCAATGTTTGTGCAGATGGCTGACGTGGCCGAACCCATTGGCCCGGCACCGGCCGCGCAAAGCTACCTGGACGGCACCCGCATTCTGGAGGCCGCGCGAAAGCACAGCGCTGACGCCGTGCACCCAGGCTACGGCTTCTTGTCTGAAAACACCGACTTTGCCCGGGCCGCCGAAGCCGCTGGCGTGCGCTGGATTGGCCCCACGCCTGACAGCATTGACGCCATGGGCGACAAGCAGCGCGCACGCGCCATTGCCACCTCAGCGGGCGTGCCCACCTTGCCCGGCAGCCCGCGCTTCGCTGTCGGTGAGCTTGACGGCATTGAGACCGCGGCTGTCGAGGTGGGCTACCCGCTGCTGGTCAAGGCCACGGGCGGCGGCGGCGGCATTGGTATGCGCCGGGTCGACAGTCCTGAGCAGTTGCTCGCCTCAGTGGCGGCCACCCAGCAGCTCGCCGCCAAAGCCTTTGGCGACGGAACCATTTATCTTGAGCGCTTGGTGGCACGGGCGCGCCATATTGAAATTCAGGTGTTTGGCCATGGCGATGGCACAGCCGTTCACCTGTTTGAACGCGAATGCTCGGTGCAACGCCGGTTCCAAAAAATCATTGAAGAAAGCCCTGCGCCCAATTTGCCGCAGAGCTTGCGCGAGCAAATGACCGCTGCCGCAGTGGCGCTGGCCGCCCACCAGTCCTACCGGGGACCGGGCACGGTCGAATTCATCGTTGATGCCGACACCCTGGAGTTTTTCTTTCTGGAAATGAACACCCGTATTCAGGTGGAGCACCCGGTCACTGAAATGGTCACCGGCCTGGATCTGGTGCAAGCCCAGATTCAACTCGCGGCTGGCAACTACCAGCGTGTCGAGCAAGCGGATATCAAGACACTGGGCGCCGCGATGGAGTGCCGGATTTATGCCGAAAATCCGGCCAAGAACTTCATGCCCTCACCCGGGCCGCTGCAAACCTTCCAGTTGCCGTTGGACATGCCCCATGTGCGAATCGACACCGGCGTGCGCGAAGGCGACCGAATCACCCCTTATTACGACCCCATGATCGCCAAGCTGATCGTCTGGGGCGAAAACCGCGCAGCGGCGTTGGAGCGCATGAGCACGGCCTTGGCGGCCAGCCACATTGAGGGCGTGCGCAACAACCTGAGCTTTCTCGCTGCGGTGGCCAAGCACCCTGACTTCAAGGCGGGCCAAGTCGACACCACCTGGATTGAGCGCGAACGCGAAGCCTTGCTCGCGGCCATGCCATGACCGGGCTCAACCTCACCCATCCATCGCCACGCATCGACGCGGTAGGCGACCGCTGCATGCTGGTCGGACTGGGCGAAACCGTCGACCCGGACACCAGTCAACGCGTCTTTGGTTTTGTGCGCCGCCTGAAGGAGCAGCCCATTGCCGGTGTGCGCGACATCGTCCCCGCCTTCACCACGGTGGCCTTGCACTACCAGCCCGAGCTGCTGGGTGATACGCCCTTTGAGTCGCTGCGCACGGCTGTGCTGGATCGTTTGGCCCTGCCTTTCGACGCGCAAGCATCATCAAGCCGCACCATCGAGGTTCCCATTTGCTACGGTGGTGAATTGGGCCCCGACCTGAACGACGTGGCCGCGCAACGCGGCCTCACCGTCGAACAAGTCATCGGCTTGCATCTGGCGTCTGCCCACCGGGTTTACATGCTCGGCTTTTCCCCTGGTTTCCCCTTCATCGGCGGACTCGACGCGGCCTTGGTAATGCCGCGCCTCGCCTCGCCTCGCACCCACATCCCGCCGGGGTCAGTCGGTATCGCGCGCGACCAGACCTGTATTTACCCACTTGAAACGCCGGGGGGATGGAATTTGATTGGACGAACACCACAACGCCTGTTTGACCCCATCGCCAACCCGCCTTGCCTGCTGGCACCGGGGGATAGCGTGCGCTTTGTGCGCATTGATGAGCCCAGTTACCACGCTATGTTGGAGGCTCGGTCGTGATCAACCACATCAATGTGCTCAAGCCCGGCGTGCAATCACAGTTGCAAGACTTGGGGCGGTTTGGCTTTCAGGACTTGGGCGTACCCGTGTGCGGGGTGATGGACGAATGGTCGCACCGCGTCGCCAACCTGCTTGCGGGTAATGCGCTGGACGAAGCCACCCTGGAAATTGTGTTGATGGGCCCCAGTCTGGTTTTTGAGGCTGCGACCCAGATTGCGATCTGCGGTGCTGATCTGTCGCCGCGCCTGAATGGTGAACCGGTGGCCATGAATCAACGCATAGCCGTCGCGGCCGGCAGCCAGCTCGACTTCGGCCGACGCGTCAGTGGCCTGCGGACCTACCTCGCCGTGCGCGGCGGCTTTGCGGTTGATCCCGTGATGGGCAGTCGCAGCACCTATGTGCGTGGTGGCTTTGGCGGCTTTGAGGGGCGTGCCTTGCGCAAAGGCGATGTGCTCCCCGTCACCCATGCCGCCTCCGCACCACCCGCGCCTGTGCTTGATGTTGCTGGCCGCCTGCCATCAAGCGATGCCACGGCGGTGACAACGGTTAGAGTGATTGCCGGCGAACACTGGGCCAGTTTCTCTGGTGAAACCCAAGCCTTGTTTGAGGCGTCGGCCTACAAGATCAGTCCTCAGTCGGACCGCATGGGCTACCGGCTTGACGGCCCGGCGCTACTGCGCCGCGAGGCCGTGGAGTTGATCTCTGAGGCCATGAGCTTCGGCACCATTCAGGTGCCGTCTGATGGGCAACCTATCGTGTTGATGGCCGAGCGCCACAGCGCGGGCGGCTACCCCAAGATCGCGCATGTGATCAGTGTGGACTTGCCCCTGATGGCGCAACTCGCGCCTCAACAACAGGTGCGCTTCGAGCTGGTCAGCTTGCCAACCGCCCAAACCCTGTACCTGCAACGCGAAGAGACGATTGCACAACTGCGCCAAGCGCTAGGAGTCAAAGAATGAACACAAGCACCACGCTGGACTTGAATTGCGACATGGGGGAGGGCTTCGGCGCCTACAAAATGGGCAATGACATCGAGATCCTCGACCATGTGACCTCCGCCAATATCGCCTGTGGGTTTCACGCGGGCGACCCGCCCACCATGCGGCGCATTGTGGCCGCCGCGCTGGCCAAGGGGGTGGCCATTGGCGCACACCCGGGGCTACCTGACTTGCAAGGTTTTGGGCGCCGTGCCATGCAAATTTCGTCCGCTGAAGCCTATGCCATGGTGGTGTACCAGGTGGGTGCTTTGGCCGGCTTTGCGCAGGCCGCCGGTGGCCGGTTGAACCATGTCAAACCCCATGGGGCGCTGTACAACATGGCCGTCAAAGACCGTTCGCTGGCCGACGCCATTGCCCAAGCCGTGTTTGATATCGACCCCGCGCTGGTTTTCTTTGGGCTGGCCGGCAGCGAGATGATCAACGCCGCGAATGCGCTGGGTCTGCGCAGTGCGTGTGAGGTCTTTGCTGATCGCAGCTACCAGGATGACGGCAGTTTGTCGCCACGGGGGACAGCGGGTGCCATGATCGAAGACGCAGAGCAGTCGCTGGCGCAGGTCAGGCAAATGTTGACAGGCTCGGTGCGTGCGGTCAGTGGCCTCAACGTGGCGGTGCGCGCCGACACGCTGTGTTTGCACGGGGATCAACCCGGCGCACTGGAATTTGCCCGCCATATTCGCAACGCCTTGACCACCGACGGCGTCACCCTGCAAGCCCCCATCCGCCAATAAATAGAAAGAGAGAACACCATGTCAACTACCCATGAAGTCAAATCAGAAGTCGGCGGCAGCGTCTGGAAAATCGAGGTCACCGTCGGTCAAGCCGTGGCGGAAGGCGACACGCTGTTGATCGTCGAGTCCATGAAAATGGAAATCCCGTTGATGGCGCCTGTCTCCGGCACAGTGCAGGAAATACGGGTCGCCGAGAGCGACATGGTGGACGAGGATCAAGTGCTGCTGGTCATCGGCTGAGCACTGAGGCAAGCGTTTCAGTCGTGATCCGGCTCTAGCGAGCGCGCCCAGGGCTTGCCGGACTGCTCGCAATAAGCGGCCGCGACTTCGCGCACCAGTTGCAGCGTCGCGTCCACGGCGGCATTCGATGGGCGCGTATGAATCACGGTAATGGTCATGGAGGGCAAAGCAGGGCCCTGGATTTGGCGAAGCAAGCCTTGTTCAAGCTGCTTGCGAACAAAAATCGGTGGGATGGCCGCAATCCCATAGCCGTCGCCAACCAATTGAATGATCGACTCGACCGACGGCACACTGCACACACGGGGCTCGATCTCGCG
>JBBKVN010000533.1:0-3811 GCA_037968455.1 Rhodoferax sp. | reverse complement strand
AACCGCCGGGCAAGATCTTGCCCTGGGCGTGGCCCAGTCGCCACCAGCAGCGCAGGCGCTCCAGCAATATGGGCGAGAGCATGGCGTAACGATCCTTGTGGCCCTTGCCTTGCTCCACGCGCAGCATCATTCGCTCGCTGTCGATGTCCCCCACCTTGAGTGCGATCACCTCGCTGGCACGCAGTCCCGTGCCGTACGCGATCGACAGGGCCGTCTGGGACTTCAAATTGGGCGCGGCTGCAATCAGGCGTGCAACTTCATCGCGACTGAGCACAACGGGCAGGGTGCGCGGCATCCGCACCGATTGCATCTTGGCCATCAACTCGCCACGATTGAGCGTGACGTCAAAGAAAAACTTCAATCCCATGATGGTGGCGTTGAGCGTCGCCGGTGATGTGCCGTGGTCGACCAGATGCAACTGAAAGCGCCGAAGTTCCTCAGCGCTGGCAGTGTCAGGAGAGCGCTTCAGATATGCCGCCAATTTGCGCACGGCGCGGATATAGGCAACTTGGGTCTTCTCGCACAGCTTGCGCATTCGCATGTCCTCGATCATGCGTTGACGCAGCGGCGAGACGGCTTGACTTGATGACTCCATGGTGGTGCTCCTGTAGTGAACGAGGCCAATTGCCTCGGTTCACAACATAGCCACGAACTCGCCCTGTAGCAAATACCAATACCGCATCGAGGCGGCTTACCGCGCGAGCGGTTTAGTCCTTGGGCCATCTGTTGACGTTCGTGAGTGGCAGCTTCCTGGAGCTTGGAATTTTCCTGATAGCGTTGCCCAGAAGCTGCCTGTCGCCACAGACTGGACAGTGCCCAAAGCCGACATTGGTCGGCATCCCAAAGAATCTACCGAAATGGCGTAAGCTGCCGTTTCATTTCGCCGGAATCAGATTTTCATTTTTTGACACTCGAATCTCGGGACTGGTCATTCAGCGGAAAAATCAACTTTTCAAACTGGCTGAAAGCGGATGACGCAAGCCATTACTTGACATGGCTGCGAATCTGATTTTTTGGCTACGCGCGACCCCTGATCGGATAGTCCTTGCTCATCACAAACTGAAGGCCCTTGAGGAGCGACTTCAAGTCGGGACGGGCGAACGGTGCGTTGGAAATGTCAATGATCTGTGTGTTGCCATCCGGATTTATAACGAATAACGCGGGCTCTGCAAATGGACGGTCGGCTTCCTGCGGCGAGCGCGGGTCCGAGATGTAAAGTCCGAGCTGGCGCATCTCATCAATGGACAGGTCGTAGCCGACGGGAAATTTCCAACCGCATTCGGCGACTTCCGCTTCGGCCTTTTCCTGGCTGTCAGCTGAAACAGTGAATACGGCGATATTTTCGGCTTGGAACTCTCCGAGCACGTCGTTGAGGGTGTTCAGGTATGTCTTGCAAAGCGGGCAATGTTTTCCTCGATAGATGACGAGGAGTCGCCAACCCGAGCCATTCGCCGGAACAATGCGATCGCCGGAAACAGCATTCCACCCCATCATCGGAAACTTCTCGCCAGCGGTCATTTTCAAGGTATTCATAATTTCTCCTGGGTGTCTAATTGTTGGCGCCAATTTAATACTGGCACCCTGGCCAATTGAGTTCTGGCCAGGGGCTAAAGCTAGCAATTTGAATGCCAACTGCGGATAACAATAGCGGTTTGCTGATTTTTTTTGATTCCTTTTCTTGTGGTTTTCTTTCGGTATTTGTCATAAAGGCAAGCGGAGTAGGGCGTAGCCCGAAGCTGCTTGCCTTTGCCTCAGAATTGATCAGAAGGGGTCAACGTCTTTAAACAGTGGGTCCTCCCCACCCGCAGCGGCCTTCCTGGATTGCTCCCTGGACTTGATCTTTCCCTTGGCCTCTTTGGAGCTGTGGCGAAACCGGTAAGAATCATTGCCCGTCTCCACGATGTGACAGTGATGGGTGAGTCGGTCCAATGGGGCTGTCGTCATCTTGGTGTCCCCGAACACGCTGGACCATTCTGCAAACGTCAGGGTGGTAGTGATCAAGACGCGTCATATCGCCGCCAGCTAAGCTCCTGGTCCGCAATCCATGGAACGAATGATCGCCTCGGGACCAATGTGCAATTTGTGGTTGAGATCTTTCAGCGCGGTTCGCAATCCTTCTTCAATGACTGGATGATAGAAAGGCATCTCCAGCATCTCGGTGACTGTCATGCGCTGTTGCTTCGCCCAGGCCAGCAAATGTCCTATGTGCTCGGCGGCTGGACCGAACATTTCCGCCCCCAGAAACAAGCCACTCCCATGCTCGGCATAGACTTTCAGAATACCCTTGTTGACCAGCATGACACGGCTGCGTCCTTGATCTTCGAAGGACACGTATCCCTCTTCGAAGTGGCTCTTGAATTGCTCGTTGAGCTGTCGCAGGCTCAAACCCACCGACGCTATTTGGGGGTCGGTGAAGACCACAGCCAGGGGGGTCCGGCGCAAGCCGGCTTGGATATCAGGATAGCGTCCTGCGTTCTCGCCGGCGATATGGCCCTGATCTGCGGCTTCGTGCAAAAGGGGGATGTCGTCGCTCGCATCGCCCGCCATAAAAATGGCGCTGTTACCGCACTGCATCGTTAAGCGGTCAAACGCCGGAACACCGTGGTCGTTCAACTGCAGTCCGGTGTTTTCCAACGCCAGTCCTGTGACATCTGGTGTCCGCCCGGTTGCCGCCAACACATAGTCGAACAGCTCTGTTTGCCACGATCCATCTCGATGCAGGTAGTTGACTTCAACACCGGTGGCAGTTTCTGCGACGAACCTCACCTCAGCCGACGCGTCCAGATAAAACTCTTCGTTGAAGATCTTGTGGGCACAGTCCCGAATGGCTGGGTCGTGAATGCCGGCGATACCACCGTCGACGCCGAAGACCTTGACATGCACGCCTAGGCGACTCATGGCTTGCGCCAGTTCCATTCCAAGAATGCCGGGGCCGAACACCGCCAGACTTCTCGGCAACGTGGGCAAGTCGAATAGGTTCTCATTGGTCAGCATACGTGCCCTCAGCTCTTTCAATACCGGCGGCAGCACGGGAATGCTGCCGGTGGCAATCACGATGCGCCTGGCCTGAATCAACTGGCCCTGCTCCGACACCAGGGCATGAGCATCCTGAAATGCAACCTTGGCAGCTAAACGTTCGTCTGGCGCGATGGATTCAACCGCGTCAAGAGCGAAGCCGACAAAACGGTCGCGCTCACGCTGCAAGCGCGCCATCACCGCCGCGCCGTCAACAGTCACGCGTTCCACCTGCACCCCGAACGGTTCAGTACACCGTGCGTGGTGCGCGGCTTGCGCGGCCGCAATCAGCAGTTTGCTGGGCATGCATCCAACGCGCGCGCAGGTCGTGCCATAAGCGCCGCCTTCGATCAGCAAAACGGAGTCAGTCCAGGCGCGAGCGGCCCGGTAGGCGCCCATACCGGCGGTTCCGGCACCAATGACGGCGACGTCGACTTCAATGGGCGTCATGGTGGGTTGACTCGGAGGGTGACAAACTACTTCTCAACCAGCTGGCCAGTTCATCAGCGCCACCGATATGTTGCCCATCGATATACACCTGGGGCGTTGTGCCGCTTCCGCTCACCGCCTGAAGGGAGCTGTAGCTGATATCGTGGCTGCCGAGTTCGATCTCTTCAAAACGCAGCCCCTTTTTGGCGAGCATTTTTCGGGCGCGCGCGCAGTGTGCGCAGCCCGGTTTGCTGAAAAACGTGATGCGTGGCGAGGGGGTGGCCTGGGGATTGACGTAGTTCAGCATGGTATCGGCGTCCGAGACCTCGAAAGGATCGCCTGGCTCCTCCGGCTCGATGAACATTTT
>JBBKVN010000532.1:0-5321 GCA_037968455.1 Rhodoferax sp. | reverse complement strand
TTGGAATAAGCGTCCTTGCCGATGTAATGCAGTGCCACAGGAATAATCTCGGTGGGCGTGTCCAAGTACGCAATGCCACAAGACTTCAACTTGGACGTGTATTTGGGGTCAAACACCAGGTCCCATGCATTCTCAGGCATGGGCATCTTGCCCAGCGCCTTCTCTACTTTGGTCTTATTGATACCGACGGTTGTAAAACCCCAAGCCCAAGGCACCAGATGCTTGTTCTCTGGGTCAGCCTTTTGCAAAGTGGCCATGATCGCTGGATCAAGGTTGGCCAAGTTTGGAATCTTTGACTTATCCAGCGTCTGCAGCATGCCGCCTTCAATTTGAGGCTTGGCGAACACCGTACCTGGCACAACGATGTCGTAGCCCGTGTTACCGGCCACGAGTTTGGCGTGCAAGGCCTCGTTGGTCTCAAACGTGTCGTAATTGACCTTGATGCCGGTCTCGGCTTCAAATGCGGCGATCATGCCCTCTGGAATGTAGTCAGGCCAGTTGTAGATATTGAGAACTTTTTCTTCGGCGTTGACTGGGGCCGCCAACGGCGCTGCGGCTACTGCAGCGGGTGCGGCGGCAGGCATGGGGGCTTCTTCTTTCTTCCCACATCCAGCCAGTACCAAGGCTGACAGCGCAAACGGCACCAAGTATTTCTTCATCATCTCAATCACTCCTATGAACAAGTCAAGTTAAAGGTCGTTACAAGTTTAAAGCAGTCAATCGGCGTACATCCACAGGGATCGCACGCCACGGGGCTCAACGATGCCCTTTGGCTTCAAGTTCATTCAAAGTCAAGTCGAGGGCGACCCGAATCAAACCCATCATTTCGTCAATTTCACTAATTGACACCGTCAGCGGCGGCGCAATGATCATGCGATCACCCACAGCACGCATGATTAGTCCATTTTCGAAGCAGTGCCTTCGGCAGATCATGCCAACGCCCACGTCGCTCGCAAAGCGCTCCTTGGTTTTCGAATTTTTCAAAAGTACCAAGCCGGCTACAAGGCCACAGGACTGGGCTTCGCCCACCAAGGGATGGTCGTTCAACTCAACATAGCGCCGAGCAAAATAATCCCCAACTTCGCCCCGAATGCGCTGCGGCAGTTGCTCGCGCTCCATGAGCTCCAAATTGGCCAGGGCAACAGCACAAGCGACAGGATGCCCGCTGTAGGTGTAGCCGTGTTCAAACTCGCCGCCCTTCTCAATCAGCACCTCGGCCACACGATTACCCACCATCACCCCGCCCAGCGGGATATAGCCGCTCGTCACGGCCTTGGCGAAGGTGATCAAGTCGGGCTTGTAGCCGAACTTTTCGTAGGCAAACCAGTACCCCAGACGACCAAACGCGCAGATCACTTCGTCACTGATCAAGAGAATGCCGTACTTGTCAACAATACGCTGGATTTCTGGCCAATAGGTGTCCGGCGGCACAATCACGCCGCCCGCGCCTTGCAGCGGCTCAGCAATGAAAGCGGCCACCTTGTCGGGCCCGACCGCCAGAATTTTTTGCTCCAGCCACCCCGCTGCTCGCACTCCAAAGGCCTCAATGCTTTCGCCAGGTAAGCCGTTTTCAAAAAAGTACGGTTGCTCAATGTGCTCGATATTCGGAATGGGCAAGTCCCCTTGAGCATGCATACCGCTCATGCCGCCCAACGAGGCTCCTGCCACGGTGCTTCCATGGTAGGAGTTCACCCGGCTGATGATCACCTTGCGCTGGGGTTGACCCAACAGATCCCAGTAACGCCGCACCATGCGAACGTTGGAGTCGTTGCTCTCACTCCCACTGCTGGAGTAGAAAACATGGTTAAAACTTCGGTCTTCGACTCTAGGCGCCAGTGAGGCCAACTTGGCGGCCAGTTTCACGGCCGGCTCGTTGGTGGTTTGAAAGAAGCTGTTGTAAAACGGCAGCTTCATCATTTGCTGGTAGGCTGCATCTGCCAGTTCTTTGCGACCATAGCCCACGCTGACACACCACAGCCCGCTCATGGCATCAAGCAGCTTTTTGCCCTCGGAGTCCCAGACGTAGATGCCCTCTCCCCTGACAATGACCCGGGCCCCTTGGGAAGCCAAATCTTTGAAGTCCGTGAACGGGTGCAGGAAATGCGCACTGTCCAAGGCCTGCATTTCCTGAGTCGTCAAGGGTTTAGTGGCGTCTGAGGCGTTCATGTCGTTCACCGGCGCAATTGCGGCCAAGAAGTCTTCTACGATGGTATCGGTCAAACGTGAAGCAACAAATGCTCACGCTCCCATGGAGAAATTACTTTCATGAACTCATCAAACTCAAGTTCTTTGATTTCAAGGTAAACGGTGATGAACTCTTTGCCGAGCACGTCATGCAAGTCCGAATCGCGGCGCAGCCAATCCAGCGACTCACCCAAACTGCGCGGCAACGCGTATGGCGCCAAATAGGCGTCGCCCTTCATCGCTTGCTTAGGCTTGATCTTGTTTTTCATGCCAAGATAGCCGCAGGCTAGGGTCATGGCCATGGCGATATAGGGATTGGCGTCGGCGCCAATCACCCGGTTTTCCACCCGTCGGGCCGCCGGCGACGAAATGGGGGACCGAATGCCAACGGTACGATTGTCATGACCCCATTCGATATTGATGGGTGCGGCCGAGTTGCGGGCCAACCGGCGGTAGCTGTTCACATAAGGCGCAACCAACGCCATGGCAGTCGGAATGTAGCGCTGCAAGCCACCGATGTAATGATAAAAAGTCTCTGACGGTGTGCCATCTTCGTTGCTGAACACGTTTTGGCCCGTCGCAACGTTCAACAAACTCTGGTGAACATGCATCGCACTGCCGGGCTCGCCAGCGATGGGCTTGGCCATGAACGTGGCATACATGTCATGGCGCAATGCGGCCTCCCGAACGGTTCGTTTGAAGAAGAAAACTTCGTCTGCCAAGCCCAAGGGTTCCGCGTGGAAGAAGTTGATCTCCATTTGCCCAGCGCCGATCTCGTGAATCAGTGTGTCGACATTCAGCTCCATCTTGTCGCAGTAGTCGTATATCTCCTCAAAGAGCGGATCAAACTCGTTCACGGCGTCAATGCTGTAGGCCTGCCGGGACGTTTCCGCCCGCCCGCTTCGCCCAATCGGAGGTCGCAGCAAAGTATTGGGATCCGTGTTGCGGGCGGTCAGGTAAAACTCAAGTTCAGGGGCCACTATCGGCTGCAATCCTTCGTCTGCAAATAGCTTGCAAACCTTGCGCAGTACCGAACGAGGGGCAAAGGGCACAAGGTTGCCATCGTGGTCAAAGCAATCGTGAATGACTTGAGCGGTGGGGTCTGTTGCCCAGGGAACGATGCGCACCGACGCGGGGTCGGGTCGCAACTGCATGTCTTTGTCGGTGGGGTCGATGACATCGTAATAGGGACCACTCTCGGGCACTTCGCCGGTGACCCCCAGCGCCACGACCGACTGAGGCAGTCGCATGCCGCGGTCTTCTGTGAATTTGGCACGGGGCAGAATTTTGCCGCGGGCAACACCCGTCAAATCGGGGACAAGGCACTCGATTTCAGTGACTCTGCGTTCATTGAGCCACTGCTCAAGATCGTTGAAATTCATGGTCTTTTTTTCACTCATCCAATGCTCCCAATTGCTTGATTCAACTCATGATCAAAATCAGACCGGCCGAGCGCGTTGTCGCGCGCGACAGGCCTCACCAAAACACCTAAAAATTGCCAAGTAAAACGGTGTGTCCATGCATTTCCACTCGGGATGCCACTGCACCCCCAGTGTGAACGCGCTGGTGCCCTCGACCTCAAATGCCTCAACCAAGCCATCGGGGGCCACAGCCAGTGCCCGCAGGCCCGGTGCCAATTGATTGATACCTTGAGTATGCAGTGAGTTCACCCAAACGGACTCCGCATCTGCGCAGTCAGCCAGCAAAGTGCCCTTGGTTAGAAGCAACTCATGGCGCGGGGCGTACTGCTGCTCAGTCGTTTCGCTGGCCAACTCCCTGTGGTCCGCCATGCCCGGCACTTTGTGCACGTTTTGGTGTAATGAGCCGCCCATAGCGACGTTGATCTCTTGAAAGCCTCGGCACAAACCCAGCAAGGGCACCTGTTTATCAATGCAGGCCCGAACCAATTGCAGCGTCAGCGCGTCCCGGTTCGCATCCAGCAACATGTCGGAGTCTGAAACCTCTTCATTGAATTGAGATGGATGCACATTGGAGGGCGACCCCGTCAGCATGACGCCGTCGACCATATCAAGCAAGGCCGCCATGTCCACCCCTTCCGCCAGCGGAAACAACACCGGCTGAACTTCGGCGGCATCACGAACCGCTCGGGCGTATTTATCGCCGAGTATCAAATACGGTTTCTGGTGCGGAGCATCGCCCAGCAACCGGTGATCCATTGGCAGCCAAACCAGGCATGGTGACGGTGTCATGACGTTCTCCGCGTTGGTTGAGACGATCGAAAACTCTTTGTCAGGAGACTAGGCGTCAAGCATACCCGCGACCTGCGCGACCCTACCTCCGCGCTGCCCAATTTTTAGCAAGCCCGCGCAATCGCCAGACCGTCACAAAGCATCTCGCAAGCGGTGGTAGAGCATTCCCAGCACCAAACTGGGCATGCGCAGCAACGCCCCCCCTGGGAAGCTTCGATGCTCCAGTGACGCAAACAAATCAAACCGTTCTGACTGCCCCGCAACCGCCTGCGCCACCAATTGACCCGCCAAACCCGTCAGGGCCACCCCGTGCCCACTGAAGCCCTGCAAGTAGTACAAGTTGCTTCCCAAGCGACCAAAGTCAGGTGCCCGGTTCATACTGATATCCACAAACCCACCCCACACATACTCAATAGGGACGCCAACTAACTCAGGGAAAACCGCCGCCAGACGCCTGGCCATTCGCTCCTGCAAACGAGCTGGGGTCTGCGCGCTGTAGCTCACGCGTCCGCCAAACAGCATGCGGTGGTCAGCGCTGAAGCGGAAGTAGTCCAGCACAATATTGTTGTCACACACAGCCGCATTGCGAGCAATCAAGCGGGCACACAGCTCAGAGGCCAGCGGCGCCGTGCCCACAATATAGGTGCCAACTGGCATGATGCGGGCATTGATGTCTGGCGCGACCCGAGGCCCGTACTCACCCAAGGTGCAGTTGCCAGCCAAAACGCCGAATGAAGCCTTCACTTTGCCGTGAGCGGTCACGGCGGTCAAAACAGGCCCTCTACGCAAATCGACCACTGGCGACAATTCAAAGATTTGCACCCCCAGGCGCCTGGCCGCCTTGGCAAGCCCAAGTCCGTATTTCAAGGGATGAAGATGGCCAGATTTACGTTCATACGCTGCCGCGCAATAGCGTGGGCTTTGAAT
>JBBKVN010000531.1:0-3022 GCA_037968455.1 Rhodoferax sp. | reverse complement strand
GCCACCCGCTTTTACCGCTCCAGTGGCAAACAGGCTGTTCAGCGCACCCACATCCGCTTAAACGACCAGGCGCGACTGGAATGGCTGCCCATGGAGGCCATTTGTTACAACGACTGCCTGGCCGAGAACCACCTCACCGTGGAGCTGGGACCCCAGGCCGAATTCATGGGCTGGGACGTCACTGCGTTTGGCTTGCCGCTGGCGAATCAGCCGTTCAAAAAAGGTCAGTTTCTGCAGCACATTGAAGTGCCGGGTGTCTGGCTGGAGCGTGGACTGCTCAAGGCCGACGACGCACGATTGATGAACGGCCCGCTGGGCTTGGCGGGCGCACGTTGCATGGCGTCGCTCTTTTTTGTGGCCGGCAGCAAGCTCGACAAAGCCCGCAAAGAACAAGCCTTGGAACTGGCCCGTGACCTCATCGCCTCCCATGGTTTGAGCGCGACGGCAGGCGCCACCAGCCCGAACCCCCAGGTTTTGGTAGTGCGCTGTCTGGCGCCGGTGGTCGAGCCCGCCATGGGCTTGTTGCGCCAGGTCTGGAGCGCATGGCGCGCCAAGCTGTGGCAGTGCGGCCAGAACACCCCCCGGCTGTGGGCCACCTAGTGCTATTATTTTGGGCAAAATAATGAGAGATGCCCCATGGTCAAAACGTTGTTGGAACCGCTAATCGTCACCCTGGCCCTCTGATGGCTGGGACGGCAGACGATCTTTCCTCGTCCAGTGCACTGGTCGTCGACAGCAACCCCACCTCCCGATCGGTGCTGGTGTCGCAATTGCGTGACTTCGGCATGGGCAGCGTGGTGCAATGCGCCCGACTGATGGACGCCCGCCGCCAGCTTGAGTACCGGAAATTTGATGTGGTTTTGTGTGAACACCATTTTTCTGGGGAAACCACGTCCGGCCAGGACTTGTTGGACGACTTGAGGCGCAACCAGTTGCTGCCGTTTTCTACTGTGTTCATCATGGTTACCGGCGAGGCCACCTACGCCAAGGTGGCCGAGGCTGCCGAGTCGGCGCTGGACGGGTATTTGCTCAAACCTCATAAAGCCAATCAGCTCGGCGAGCGCTTGCGGCAAGCCCGCATCCGCAAAGTCTCCCTGCAAGAGATCTTCTCCGCCATTGAGGCGGAAGACTTTGAACGAGCGGCAACACTGTGCATGGAGCGTTTCGAGTCACGCGGACTGTTCTGGCTCTACGCGGCACGTGTGGGCGCAGAGTTGATGCTGCGCACCGGCAAACCCACTCAGGCGCAAACCTTGTACGAGGCCGTGGTGGCCGCCAAAACACTGCCCTGGGCCAAGCTGGGCGTGGCGCGTTCGCAACTGGACGACGGTCAGGTCGCCAAGGCCACCAGCACGCTGGCCAATCTCATCAGCGAAGATCCCACTTACACCGACGCCTACGATGTCATGGGCCGGGCCCAGTTTGAAATCGGCAAGTTTGAGGAGGCCTTGGCCACTTACAGAATGGCCTGCGAGCTGACACCGGCTTCCATTACCCGCCGGCAAAACCTGGGCATGCTCACCTACTACTCGGGTGACCACCAAGAGGCTGAAAAACTGCTGGATCGCACCACCCGCCTGGGCCTCGACTCCAAAATGTATGACGCACAGACACTGGTACTGCTGGCTTTTTTGCGTTTGGAAAGCGGTGACAAGAAAGGCCTGCAGCGCTGTCGGGACGATTTCCTGCGCCTGATTGAGCGCAACCCGGACAGCCTGCGCCACCAGCGCCTGGCGGGGATTGTCGAGGCACTGCACCTGATTCAGGAGCACCAGTATGCCCATGTCGTCGACACCATTCGGACCATGAGTCAGGCCGTGAAGTCGCCGGAATTCGATTTTGAGTCTGCCTCCAACCTGCTGTCCCTGATGGCACAACTGGCCAGCAAAGCCATTCAGCTCAACGAGATCGATGCCGTGGTGGACACGGTGGGCCAGCGCTATTGCAACAACCGGGCCATGACCGAGTTGCTGGCCGGAACCGCCAAAGCTCACTCGCCCTACGTCGATCGCATCCGGGCCGCCAGTGCCAAAATTCTCAAAATCAATGAGCAGGCCATGCAGCTCAGCATGGCCGGTGACCCGAAAGCGGCAGTCAAGAACCTGATTTTTCACAGCAACGCCACCTTGAATGGCAAGCTGATCGAAAACGCATTCCTTGTGCTAAACCGGTATGCAGCCAAAATCGAGAATGCCGAGAGCATGAGGGAAATTGTGCAGGACATGCGCAGCCGATTCGCTGTCGGAAGCACTCGTCCTGTGTTGGGCGCTCAACAACGCCAGGCCGGTGGGCTGACACTGCGTACCGGCGGCACCCAGGCACCACCCACACCGCCTTAAATGGCGACCATGTTACGCACGCCGTCTGCCTCCATATTGGCGCCCTGGCCTTGCGCCAGCACAGAGCCACGTTCCATCACCACATAGGCGTCGGCCAGTTCTTGGGCAAAGTCGTAGTACTGTTCCACCAGCACGATGGCCATGTCACCCCGGTCGGCCAGCATGCGAATGACGCGGCCAATGTCCTTGATGATGCTGGGCTGAATGCCTTCGGTGGGCTCATCCAAAATCAACAACTTGGGGCCAGCGGCGAGCGCCCGGGCAATCGCCAACTGTTGCTGCTGCCCGCCCGACAAATCCCCGCCTCGGCGCTGCCGCATTTGGTGCAGCACCGGAAAAAGCTCAAACAACTCGGGGGGAATTGGCGTGCTGGCGCTTTTATAGGCCAGTCCCATGCGCAGGTTTTCTTCCACGGTCAGTCGAGCAAAGATCTCTCGCCCCTGCGGCACAAACCCAATGCCGGCGCGGGCCCGGTCATAGGAGGTCGCCTTGTGAATGGCCTGACCATCCAGCTCAATGGTGCCGGTCTTGATGGGCACCAGGCCCATCAGGCTTTTCAGCAGCGTGGTTTTGCCGACGCCATTGCGGCCCAGGATCACGGTCACCTGGCCTTGACTGGCGGTGAGATTCACGTCTCGCAGAATGTGCGAGCCGCCATAGTATTGATTGATGTTTTTGACGTT
>JBBKVN010000530.1:0-8359 GCA_037968455.1 Rhodoferax sp. | reverse complement strand
ATGCGGCCAATGTCACGGCTGTAAAAATAGCTGGCCAGACCAAACTCCGTGTTGTTGGCAGCGGCGATGACCTCGTCTTCGGTCTTGAACTTGAACACCGGTGCAAACGGGCCAAACGTCTCTTCGGTGGCACACAGCATGTCGGCGGTGGCATCGGCCACCAGCGTCGGCTCAAAGAACTGACCCCCCAGGCGTTTACCGCCCACCAGCACGCGGGCGCCTTTGGCCACCGCATCGTCCACATGGCGCTGTACTTTGACCAATGCCGCCTCTTCAATCAGCGGGCCCTGGTTCACGCCTTCGTCAAAGCCATTGCCCACCTTGGCCGTTTTGACCTTGGCGGCGAACTTCTGCACAAACTCCTCGTACACGCCTTCTTGCACGTAGAAGCGGTTGGAACACACACACGTCTGACCCGCATTGCGGTATTTGCTGGCAAAGGCGCCTTCCACGGCACTGTCAATGTCCGCATCGTCAAACACGATGAATGGGGCATTGCCACCCAACTCCAAAGACATCTTCTTGATCGTGGGTGCCGACTGCGCCATCAGAATACGGCCCACCTCAGTAGAACCCGTGAAGCTGATGTGGCGCACCACGTCACTGGCGCAAATCACTTTGCCCACGGCAATTGACTGATCCGCATCGGCGGTGATCATGTTCAGCACCCCGGCAGGAATACCCGCCCGAATCGCCAGCTCAGCCGCCGCCAAGGCGGTTAACGGTGTCAATTCCGCAGGCTTGATCAGCACCGTGCAACCGGCGGCAAGCGCAGGGGCCACCTTGCGGGTGATCATGGCAATGGGGAAATTCCAGGGCGTGATCGCTGCACACACGCCAATAGGCTGCTTGATCACCATCAGGCGGCGGTTGTTGTCAAACTGGGGCAGCGTCTCGCCATTGACCCGTTTCGCCTCTTCGGCAAACCACTCGACAAAGCTGGCGCCATAGGCGACTTCACCCTTGGCTTCAGGAAAAGGCTTGCCTTGTTCGGCCGTCATGATGCGGGCCAAGTCATCTTGATTGGCCATCAACAAATCAAACCACTTGCGCAGAATCAGACTACGCTCCTTGGCCGTCTTGCTGCGCCAGGCCGGCCACGCCGCATTGGCCGCAGCAATCGCGGCCTCTGCATCCGCCGGGCCCAGATTGGCCACATCGGCCAGTTTCTGACCGGTGGCGGGGTCGGTGACGTCAAAACGGGTGCTGCCAGCGACCCATTGGCCGTTGATCAGGGCGTCGGTTTTAAACAGGCTGGGGTCTTTGAGTTGGCTGAGGGGGGTGATCATGGTTGTCTGATTCAAATGTGGGAGGAATGAGTGCGTTGGGCTTGCCGTCGCTCAGCGACGGCTCGCGCTGCGGGGAGGCTCAGCACTTCAATCAGCAGACGGGCGCACGAACTGTCCGACTGCCATTCGTGTTTTGCATGCTGACTTCAACGCCGTCTCCCGCGTATCCACTCCAAGGCCAGCATCAACAGCGTCGTGAAGATGATCAGCAAGGTGGCCACAGCGGCAATGGTGGGCGAGATGTTTTCACGAATGCCCGTGAACATTTGCCGGGGCAGCGTCACTTGGCTGGGCCCCGCAATAAACAGGGTCACGACCACTTCATCAAACGAGGTGGCGAAGGCAAACAAGGCGCCGGAAATTACCCCTGGTGCGATGATGGGCAGCGTCACGCGAAAGAAGGTGGTGATGGGAGGGGCCCCCAAACCCAGACTGGCGCGTACCAGGTTGTGGTTGAAGTTTTGCAAGGTGGCGAGCACCGTGGTGAGTACAAACGGGGCGCCCAACGCAGCGTGCACCAGCACCAGTCCGAGGTAAGTATCCGCCAGGCCAATTTGCACAAAAAACAGATAGGTACTGACACCCACCACGACCACTGGCACCACCATCGGCGCAATCAGCAGGCTCATCAAGAGGCCCTTGCCAAAAAACCGCACCCGTGCCAAGCCCACGGCAGCCAGTGTGCCGAGCACGGTGGCCAGCAGCGTGGCCAGAGGCGCGACGATAAAACTGTTTTTGGTGGCGCGAATCCAGGCGTCCGAGGTAAAGAGGTTTTCGTACCAGCGCAGCGACCAACCGGGCATGGGGTAAGACAGAAAGGTGCTGGAGCTGAATGACAGCGGAATGATGACCAAAATGGGCAAGAGCAGGAACAGCAGCACACTCACGCAGAACACCCGCATGGCGTACCAGCCAACTTTGTCGCCCAGTGTGGCGTAGGCGGGAAAAATGGGGAGGGCAGGTAGTTGCATCAGGCTCATCCCAAGCTCATTTCAGATTTAACGACCTTGCGGTACAGGGCATACAGCACCAGCGTGGCGGACAGCAGCACGGCTCCCAATGCACAGGCCATGCCCCAGTTGACGTTGACGTTGGTGTAGCGGGCAATGTAATAGCTCAGCATTTGGTCATCGGCGCCGCCCAGCAAGGCTGGCGTCACGTAATAGCCAATGCTCAAAATGAACACCAACAGACCACCGGCACCAACGCCTGGGTAGGTTTGCGGCACATAGACACGGAAAAAAGCAGCCAGTGGCGAACTGCCCAAAGACACAGCAGCGCGCAAATAAGTGCCTGGCACCGACTTCATCACGCTGTACAAAGGCAGGATCATGAAGGGCAGAAGAATGTGCACCATGGCAATGATCACGCCCAGGCGATTGAACAGCAGGGGCAAGGGGTCATCGATCACGCCCAGGCCAATCAGGGTCCGGTTCACCAGCCCATTGTTTTGCAGCAACACAATCCAGGACGCTGAGCGCACCAGCACGGAGGTCCAAAAGGGCACCAGCACCAAAATCATGAACATATTGGCTTTGCGGGCCGGTAGCGTGGAGAGCCAGTAGGCCAGTGGGTAGCCCAACAGCAGGGCGCACAGGGTGACGATGGCGCTCATTTCAAACGTTCGCAGCAAAATTTTTCTGTAAGCCGCCGAGTCCTCGTCCACTTTGACGATGTGGCCCTCGACGTCACGTCGCAAATCGACCGAGGCCAGCAAGTAGTCCGGTGTCCAGCGGGAGCCATTTTTGGCAATGGCCTGCCAGTAGCCCAACTCCGCCCAGCGTTCGTCCATGGCCAGCAATTGTTCACGCACTTGGGCGGGCGTTAAGCCGCTTTCTAGCGGCATGGCGCGGTAGGTGCTCATGATCAGCGAGCGAGCGCCGCTGATTTCGCTGTTCAGCCGGCGCGCTAGTGCGCCGGCAAACGCGGTCTCTTCAATGGCTGATAAATCCTGGGCAATGGCGGCGTAGGCCATGTCTGGCGGCGCGGATTTTCGGTCCCAGGTGTCCAGCACCTGGACCGTTTGGCCCAGCACGCGGGCGACTTCCGGGTTCTCGACGGCGCGTACCAGCAGCGCGCCAATCGGAATCAGAAAGACCGCCAGCAGGAAAATCAACAGGGGCAACGCCAGCGAAATCGCGAAAGCACGTTTACGACGCTCGACACGGCGCAATTGCTGCGCCAAATTGCCGGGAACTTCAGTCATGGTTAGTGCCATCGCGATATCTCCTGGACTCGTTTACTGAGCAGCCCAGGCGGCAAAGCGCTTTTCAAGTGCCTCGCCTTGGTCAGCCCAGAAACTGACGTTGAACTGCAGCGCTGTTTTTGAGTTTTGGGCCGAAGTCGGCAGCAAAGCCAGTGTTTTGGCATCCAGTTTGGCCAGCGCTTTGGTGTTGGTTGGGCCGTATGAGATGTTTTTGGCGTAGTTTGCTTGCGCATCTGCGCTGCTGGCCAGGGCGATGTACTTCAGCGCCGCCTCTTTGTTCGGAGATCCTTTGGGGATGGCCCAGAAATCGAGGTCGTAAATGCCACCGGTCCAGGTAATTTGCAGGTTCTTGCCTTCACGCTGGGCGGCGTCAATCCGGCCATTGAAGGCCGTGGTCATGACCACGTCACCTGCTACCAGGAACTGGGGCGGCTGTGCGCCGGCTTCCCACCATTGAATGTTGGGTTTGAGTTCGGTCAGTTTCTTGAACGCACGCTCAGAACCCTCTTTTGTTTTCAATGTCTTGTAAATATCTTGCACGGCCACGCCGTCAGCCATCAATGCGAATTCGAGGTTGTAGCGAGCGCCTTTGCGCATGGCGCGTTTGCCAGGGAATTTCTTCATGTCCCAGAAATCGGCCCAAGTGGTGGGGGCTGTTTTGAGCTTGTCGGCGTCGTAGGCCATCACGGTGGACCACACGAAGGTGCCCACGCCGCAGGCATGCACGGCCGCAGGTGTGAAATCTGCCTTGTTGCCAATTTTCTTGAAGTCCAAGGGCTCAAACAGGCCCTCATCGCATCCACGGGTCACGTCGGGCGACTCAACTTCAACCACGTCCCAAGTCACGTTCTTGGATTCCACCATGGCCTTGATTTTGGCCTGTTCACCGTTGTAAGCCACGCCCACAATTTTGTTGCCCGTGGCTTTTTCGTAGGGTTCAAAGTAGGCTTTTTTCTGGGCGTCGCCATTGGCACCACCGAAGTTGACGACGGTCAACTCAGTCTGTGCGTGGCTTGAAAAAGAAGCAACAACCGCAATTGCGGCCACGATAGGTTTGATTTTCATGAACGGTGTCCTTTGGGTGTGGTGGAAAAAAGGGCTGGAAAAGTGCAGATGAATCAAAGGTAGATTCGAAGATGCTCGGGGGGCATGTGCAGCCAGACGTTTTGGCCGGCCTGGGGAATGGCACTGCTGGAAAGAGGAACTTTGACGGTCGCATCCGCTTGGTTTGGCAGCGTGCAGCGAAGGCGCAGGTGGTCGCCAAAATAGATGACATCGGCGACCTTTGCCCGGATGCAATTGGTGTCTGGCTGGCTGCCATCCAGGTGAACCTGGATGCGTTCCGGCCTGGCACAAGCCTGCACCGGTTTGTTGGATGTGGCGGCATTGACGTTCAGTCCGTTGAACAGCGTTCCGCAGGGCAGGGCCACCTGGCACTGCGCGCCGTTGGTGGACTTGACCACGGCTTCAAACACCGTGTTGTCTCCGACAAACCCCGCCACAAAGCGATTCACCGGTGTTTCGTACAACTGCGTCACCACGTCTATTTGCTGGATACAGCCGTCATTGAATACCGCCACGCGGTCCGACATGGTGAGCGCCTCAGACTGGTCATGCGTGACGTAAATAAAGGTCAGGCCGAGCTGGCGGTGCAGGGCTTTGAGTTCAATTTGCATGTGTTCGCGCAATTGTTTGTCCAGCGCGCCCAGAGGCTCGTCCATCAAAACCAGTTGGGGGTCAAACACCAGCGCGCGGGCCAAGGCCACGCGTTGCTGCTGACCGCCAGAGAGCTGCGCCGGGTAACGGTCACCCATGCCGCCCATTTGCACCATGTCCAGCGCGCGTTTGGCCTTGTCTTCACGGTCCGATTTACCCAGTTTTCTCACGGTCAGTGGGTAAGCTACGTTGTCTGCCACGGTCATGTGGGGAAACAGAGCGTAGTTTTGGAACACCATGCCAAAGTTTCGCTTGTGAGGCGGCGTTTTGGTAATGGGTTTACCGTTCAGGAAAATCTCGCCGGAGGTAGGTGATTCAAACCCGGCCAGCATCATCAACGTCGTTGTCTTCCCGGAACCTGATGGCCCGAGCAGCGAGAGAAATTCTCCACTTTCAATATCGAGATTCAGGTCACGCACGACCAGGTTTTTCCCGTCGTAGGTTTTTTGAACCCCCGAAAACTTCACAAGTGCATTGGTTGACATGTTTTAGAGAGACCTTCGGGGGTTAGGGAGTGGGGCGCGGCGTTGGCCACTGCGGCCGGTGCAGCGCCCGTCAATCGCAAGGGAGAAGCGAAATTTAAGCGCTTTGAGCCGCAGTCAATGATGCATCAATGATGGCCAGGCCTTCATCCACGATGGCGTCACTGGCTGTCAGCGGCACCAAAATTCGGATGACGTTGCCATAGGTACCGCAGGAAAGCAGGATCAAGCCACGTTTGGTGGCCTCAGCACAGACGCGCTTGGTCAAGTCTGCGTCCGGTTGGGCCAAGTCGCCGCCTTTGCAGATCTCGACGGCCACCATCGCCCCCAAGCCTCGCACATCTGCCATGCATTGGTTTTTGCTGGCCATCGCTTTCAGGCTTGAGGTCAAACGTTGGCCCAGAACGCGACTGCGCTCCAGTAATTTTTCCTTCTCGAACACATCCAGTACTGCAAGGGCTGCAGCACAAGACACCGGGCTACCAGCATAAGTGCCTCCCAAGCCACCGGGTGCGGGGGCATCCATGACCTCGGCGCGGCCCACCACGGCTGACAAGGGAAATCCACCGGCCATCGATTTGGCCATGGTGATCATGTCGGGGGCCACCCCGCTTTGCTCGACGGCGAACCAGGTCCCCGTGCGGCCAGCGCCCGTTTGAATTTCGTCAGCAATCATCAAGATGCCATGTTGGTCACAGAGCGCACGCTGTCGCTGCATGAATTCTGGGGGGGCGACGTTGAAACCGCCTTCACCCTGGACCGGTTCCACAATGATGGCCGCCACACGGCTGGCTTCAATGTCGTTTTTGAAGATGGACTCCAGGGACGCGATTGAATCGTCGATGCTCACGCCATGCAGCGTGTCTGGGAACTGGGCATGGAAAATCTCGCCAGGAAAGGGGCCAAACCCCAGTTTGTAGGGCGCAACCTTGCCGGTCAGGCCCAGCGTCAGCAAAGTACGGCCGTGGTAGCCACTGGTGAAGGCGATCACACCGGGGCGCTTGGTGTGGGCGCGTGCAATCTTGACTGCGTTTTCAACCGCTTCCGAACCGGTGGTCAGAAAGATGGTTTTTTTGGCAAAGTCGCCCGGCGCCAATTCGTTGATTCGTTCAGCCAGTTCAACATAGGGCTCATAAGCCAGCACCTGGAAGCAGGTGTGGGTGTAGTTGTCGAGTTGGGCTTTGACCGCCTCAATAATGTCCGGGTGGCAGTGCCCTGTATTGAGCACAGCGATGCCGCCTGCAAAGTCAACATAGCGCTTGCCTTCCACATCCCAAACTTCGGCGTTCTTGCCGCGATTAATAAAGACTTCGTGGCTTTGGCCAACACCCCGTGGGATGGCTTCCCGCCGGCGGGCCATCAGGGCAGCGTTGTTCAGGTTGGGTTCGCGTAGCATCTTGATTCCTTGGCTGTGGCGGGCTCTCCATCTGGAGTGGCGCGCAGTGGTTGGTCGATTCATGGACTGTAGAGGCCGCATAATCAAATCGCCATGTACAGTTTTCCCCGGTTTGGGGTGCACTGTGTGGGTCATCACTCCAATACACATAAACCCTAGGTCCACGGGCTCCATCGCCGATGTTTTCACTCAATCCCCAGTCATCCGTCGCACTGGTTACCCAGATCGTCAAGGGTTTTCGCCAGATGGTGGATGCCGGTGAATTGCGCGCTGGCGCCAAATTGCCCTCTATTCGCCAATTTGCCCATTCCCACGAGGTGAGTGTCTACACCGTGGTCGATGCCTATGACCGGCTGGTTGCGCTGGGTTATTTCCAGTCACAAGCCAATTCAGGGTTTTTTGTTCGCGCCCGCGCGGTTGCCACTTCGGCGTCGAACGGCGTGGCCTCCCAGTGCAGCTTTGACTCCATGTGGTACCTGCGCCGCATATTTGAGAATCGGTCCTTGCGCAGCAAACCGGGCTGCGGGTGGCTGCCCGGTGAGTGGCTCTTCACGGACGGCGTGCGGCGAGGCCTTCGTCAACTGGCGACGACGGAATTGGACTTCGGTGGTTATGGCGAGCCCAAGGGTTACCTGGGCCTGCGGCACTTGGTGCGGGATGTACTGGCATCCCGCGAGATTCTGGTCAGTCCGGATCAGGTCTTGTTGACGCAGGGGGCCAGCCAGGCCATGGACTTGGCCGCCCGGCGTCTGGTCAAAGCCGGCGATGCCGTCCTTGTGGACGAGCCGGGTTACGCTAACCTGCTGTTTTCCTTGCGATTTCTGGGTGCCAAGCTGGTCGGCGCGCCCCGAACGCCGACGGGCTATGACTTGGACGTTCTGGAGGCCCGCATCATTGAGCACCGCCCGAAGGTGTTTTTTACCCAACCGCGCTTGCAAAGCCCCACGGGCTCGAGTGCCTCGCTGTCGCACTTGCATCGTATTGTTCAGCTGGCTGAAAAATACGACTTCATGGTGGTTGAGAACGATATTTATGCCGATATTGATCCTGAATCCCGTCCGTCGCTGGCCACGCTGGACCAGCTGAAGCGGGTGATTCACATCGGCAGCTTTTCCAAAACAATTTCGCCCAACATTCGGGTCGGCTATGTGGCGGCGGCTCCGGAACTGCTGGAGGATCTGGCGCGGTTGAAGATGATCTCCGGGCTGACCTCATCGGAGCTGACAGAGCGACTGGCCTATAGCGCCTTGATTGACGGGCGCTGGCGCAA
>JBBKVN010000529.1:0-3421 GCA_037968455.1 Rhodoferax sp. | reverse complement strand
CGGGCGGACGGGAGAAATTCTGTCTCAACTCAAAGCTGAAATTGCAGCGAAGAAATAAACACTAAGTGGCGCGCCCTGTTGGGTGCTGGCTAAAAAGTACCCCACTCGGTTTTTCCGGGTGGGGTATTTTTTCGAGCTGGAAGCTCCCTTTGAGGCAGTCGGCAATAACCAGCCACAGAATTGATCCGGAACCGGTGAATGACAACAAACTTGTAGAAGCTCTCCACCATGCGTTTCGGGGCCGTCTTCGGGGGCGCTGCGTATAAATACCGAGGGGTGCGCGTGTTCGCACGAATGGTCGCTCGGGCACAGAATGTCTAGAGTCGGGGAACGGCTGATTCACGGCCGCATTCCAACGAAGGCCCGATATGAAACCGACGATCCCCTGCATGACGAGACGACACTGTTCGTCTGCGCTCCACTCGCCCACGGCCAGGGCGTTCGCGGTGAGAAGAACATGTCCCTGGACGTGGTCAACCTGGTCGCGGCGGTCCGTGCTGCCGCCCACCAGAAAAAAGTGTTCAAGTCGGCATTCGATGTGCTCAAGGATCAACTGAAATGACTCAACACAACCCCTACCTCGCCCGCACTGCGGCTTGCGCCGCCCTAGCCGTTCTTGCACTCGCCATAACGCCCCTGCCAGCAGGCGCACAGACGGAGCCATCGGCTCGTGAAATCGCCGCTTACACAGGCCTCCATGCCGCAGCCCAGACGGGCGATGTCAAGGCGATCTCGGCACTGTCCAAGACACAAAATAAGACCATTGAGACGCGGGACAACAATGGGCGAACCCCGCTGCATGTCGCCACGTTTGCGCGTCAGCGTGCCGCCATTGCAACGCTGATCGAAGCAGGTGCGAATACCGCAGCCCTAGACAACGACCGGTATGACGCCGTGACCATCGCCGCGGTGGCCGGCGACGAGGAGACTTTGCACCTTCTGTTGGCGCGCGGGGCAAGCGCCAAGCAAATCACCAGCCGCTGGGACGGCACCGCACTCATCGCTGCGGCGCACCTGGGCCATGATGGCGTGGTGCGCCAATTGATCACCGCAGGGGCGCCGCTCGACCATGTCAATAACCTGCACTGGACGGCTTTGATCGAGGCCATCGTGCTCGGCGACGGCGGCCCACGGCATCAGCGCACCGTCAGCGCCTTGCTCGGCGCGGGAGCCAACACCCAACTCACCGACCGCGCCGGCCTTACCCCACTAGACCTCGCCCGATCGCGCGGTTATGACGCGCTGGAGCGCTTGTTGCGCAACGCGGGAGCCCATTGACCCCCCACCCGGACTGAGCGCTACTCGCGCCAGTCGGGTTTTCTGGCGCGTCCTCACTCTCCCTATGTGAAAATGCCTGTCCGCGGATTCTTACAAATGCGGCCGACGACGCTCAAAACAGAAATTTTTCACGCTTGGTTTGCTCCCTCCTGGATTGGAAGAGCTGTCCAGCGTACGTCAGAGGCCAATAGAGATTGAGTAACTTGTTGTCAAAAAGCACCCCTCCTGAAGCGTCCCAAAAAGAAGAAAGATATCTTTCCTCTCACACCCCCATGATGCAGCAGTACCTCGGCCTCAAAGCCGACCATCCTGACACCTTGCTGCTCTACCGCATGGGTGATTTTTACGAGCTGTTTTACGCCGACGCTGAGAAAGCAGCGCGCCTGCTCAACATCACGCTCACACAACGTGGGCAATCCGGCGGGCAGCCCGTGGTCATGGCCGGGGTGCCGTTTCACTCCATTGAGACTTACCTCGCGCGGTTGATCAAGCTGGGCGAGTCGGTGGCGATTTGCGAGCAAGTGGGCGAAGTCACCGGCAAAGGCCCGGTGGAGCGCAAAGTGGTGCGTGTGGTCACGCCCGGCACCTTGACCGATTTGGAGCTGTTGAACGACAAGACCGAGTCGCTCTTGCTGGCCGTGCACCAAGGCCCGCGCAACACCTGTGGTCTGGCCTGGGTCAGCGTGACGCAGGGCGAAGTGCATCTGGCCGAATGTTCACCTGACCAAATTGGCGAGTGGATTGCGCGCATCAACCCCGGCGAACTTATTTTCAGCGCCGGTGCCACACCCGCGTTCGAGGCCCGCTTGCGCAAGGCGCCGGTCAACGGCGCCCTATCCATCACCGTTCGGCCCGATTGGCAGTTTGACGCCGGCTTGGGCGAGCGCCAGTTGCTGGCCCAGCTGCAGGCAGCCAGTCTGGCGCCCTGGCAGGCGCAAGAGTTGCCCCAGGCCCACGCCGCCGCCGCCGCCCTGCTTGGCTACGCTGAACATACCCAAGGGCGGGCACTGACCCATGTGCACAGCCTGCGCGTGCAACGCAATGACGAGCTGATTGACCTGCCCCAAACCACCCGGCGTAACCTCGAACTCACCCAAACCTTGCGCGGTGAGGAAAAACCCACCCTATTTTCCCTGCTGGACACCTGCATGACCGGCATGGGCAGCCGCCTGTTGAAGAACTGGTTGCTCAGCCCCCGTCGTGACCGCCGCGAAGCACAGCAGCGCCTGGACGCCATTGCCGCCTTGCAAAAAGGCCCTTGGGCCATGCTGCGTGACCACCTCAAAGGCAGCACCGATGTGGAGCGCATCACGGCCCGCATTGCGCTGCGCCAAGTGCGACCGCGTGAACTGGTTGCCTTGCAACTAACGCTACAAAAAACAGAGCGCCTTGCGCCCGCTGTACAAGCGCTAGAGGGCTATTTGACTCAAATATCAGACCACCTGTTGCCTCCGCCCGGATGTGGCGAGTTGTTGCGCAGCGCCATTGACCTGGAGCCTGCCGTGCTGGTGCGCGACGGCGGGGTGATTGCCAATGGTTTTGATGCCGACCTGGACGAGCTGCGCGCCATCCAAACTAATTGCGACGCCTTCTTGCTGGACCTGGAGGGTCGCGAAAAAGCCCGCACCGGCATCGCCAACCTGCGTGTGCAGTTCAATAAAGTGCACGGCTTCTTCATTGAAGTCACACAAGGCCAGGTGGACAAGGTGCCAGACGACTACCGTCGCCGCCAAACCCTGAAAAATGCCGAGCGCTTCATTACCCCTGAACTCAAGGCCTTTGAAGACAAAGCCTTGAGCGCGCAGGAGCGCGCCCTGGCGCGCGAAAAGTATTTGTTTGAACAGGTGCTGGACCAGTTGCAGGTGTTTGTGCCCGCCCTCACCCGCCTGGCCCGCGCCCTGGCCACACTGGACGCGTTGTGTGCACTGACAGAGCGAGCGCTCACCCTCGACTGGCACGCGCCCCAGTTCACCAAAGAGCCTTGTCTGGACATCACCCAAGGCCGTCACCCGGTGGTCCAAGCGCGCTTGGCTGAGTTGAGCAGCGGCGCCTTCATTGCCAACGACACGCGCATGGGCCCCAAGCAGCGCATGCAAATCATCACCGGCCCCAATATGGGCGGTAAATCAACCTATATGCGGCA
>JBBKVN010000528.1:0-8427 GCA_037968455.1 Rhodoferax sp. | reverse complement strand
GCAGGAGCGGCCATTCTGGACATCATCCTGCGCGATGAAATCGGCCATGTCGCGATTGGCAACCACTGGTATCGCCACCTGTGTGCACAGCAACAATTGGACCACGTGGCCACCTATGCCTCGCTGGCCCACACTTACGGCGCCAAGCCCCTCAAAGGACCGTTCAATCTGGAGGCCCGGCGTGCCGCTGGCTTCGATGAGACAGAACTGTCGCTTCTAAAGGACTAAGGTTGTTACATGTTGCGGGCCGGGTCATCCCTTGACTCCCTAAAATTAGCCTATCTCCTTACTCTCAGAATCATGCCCAATCCGACCGACACATTGAACTGGCCAGAAACCACGGCGCCAGACTCGACCGTCTTTGCCCGGCAGGCGATCCTGAACCTCAACCGCTCGGTGTTTGGATTTGAGTTATTTGACCGGTCTCATGCAGCCGGTACGCACAACTCAGCCAGCGACGCGGCCCTGCTTTTCAATGTGCTGTCCCACGCTGAGTGCGAAGTTCTGATGGAGCGCAAGCTCATCTTCATCAATTGCACCCATGACACTTTGGCCAGTGGGCACCTGGAGTTGGTTCCGCCAGAGCGCGTTGTCCTGGAAATCCCCCCTCTTAACGCACCCCAAGCCGACGATGTAGACACTCATTTGATGGCCCTGACTGACATCAGGCGTCGGGGGTTCCGGCTGGCATTTGACCAATCTGTACTGACCGAGCCCCACCTCAGTTGGTTGCCACTGGCCTCGTTTATCAAGATTGATCTCTCGCATGCGTCTGAAGCCGACGTTTCCGCGTGGGTTCTAACTGCCCGACAGAACCCCAAGGCCAAGCTGATTGCAGAGAAAGTGGAAACCGAGGCGCAATTCGCCGCGGCGCAACGTCTGGGATTTTCCCTGTTTCAGGGCTACTGGTTTGCCAAACCGATTTTGCTCAGAGGAAAAACGATCCGCCCTGCTCAGGCCGCCATCATCCAACTGATGAACCTGGTCCGTCAGCAAGCCAGCACGACCGCGATCGAAGACGTTCTCAAGCGTGATCCCACGCTGTCATTCAACCTGCTACGCTTTATCAACTCAGCCGGGTTTGGTCTGAAGCACGAAATCACCTCATTCCGCCATGCAGTGATGATGCTGGGCCTTAAAAAGCTGTTTCGATGGGCGGCGCTCTTGCTGACCACATCGCAGGGCGCAGACGGCTCGCCGGCGGTAGCCAATTTGGCAGTGGTACGCGGCCGATTGATGGAGTTGCTGGCCGCGGACAAACTCACGCCAGAGGAATGCGACAACGCTTTTGTGGTGGGTGTTTTCTCCTTGCTGGACACACTGCTCGGCATGACACTGGAGCAGGCCATCGAAGCCATTGCTCTGCCAGACACGGTCGTTGACGCCCTGCTTCACAACCAGGGGGCATTGGCCCCCTACCTGGAGTTGACGAAAGCCTGTGAAAACGCGGACGATGCCCTGTTTGCCAAAGCCATTGCCACCCTGAAGCTCTCCAGCCAGCAAGTGAACCTGGCTCATTTGCAAGCGCTGTCCTGGACTGAGACCATCACCAACTAAGGCTTGGCCAGCGACACGCCCTATCCGCGTGGGTGGTGCTGGGCATGCAAAACCTTCAAGCGTTCACGGGCCACATGGGTGTAAATCGTCGTCGTTGAGATGTCGGCATGGCCTAAAAGCATTTGAACCGCCCGCAGATCGGCGCCATGATTGAGCAAATGGGTCGCAAATGCATGACGCAACGTGTGAGGCGACAAAGGCGCGGTGATGCCGGCCTGCAGGGCGTATTTCTTGACAATCATCCAGAACATCACCCTGCTCATGGCCGTACCGGCTTTGAGCCCGCGCATCGTCACAAACAGGTCTTCGGTCTGCTTGCCCTCCAGCAGTTGGGGACGATCCGATGCCAGATACCGGCCTAGCCAGCGGCTGGCGATCTCCCCAAACGGCACCAGTCGCTCTTTGTTGCCTTTGCCCAGCACCCGCAGCACATTGTCTGACAGGCTCACATTGAACACACTCAATTCGACCAACTCGCTCACACGCAGGCCTGAGGCATACATCAGCTCCAGCATGGTGCGGTCCCGAGCGCCCAATAGCGTGTTGGTGTCGGGCGCCGCGAGCAAGGCCTCAACTTGCGCCTCAGTTAGCGTTTTGGGAACCCGCAAGGCCTGGCGGGCCGCCTGTAGCTTTAGCGTCGGGTCCACCGTGATGAGGCGTTCGCGCAGTGCCCACCGAAAGTAGCGTTTGAACACAGTCAGGCGCCGGTTGGCCGTGGTGGCCTTGCTGGTGGCGTGTTGGGCGGAGAAATAAGCGTTCAAATCCACCTCCTGCACGTCGATCAAACGCTTGGATTGGGTAGACAACGACGCAGCCAACAGCGTCAAATCCCGCCGATAGGCCAAGAGCGTGTTTTTGGACAACCCTTCTTCCAGCCAAATCGCGTCAATGAAGGCATCGACCTCAGTGTGATCGGTGCGGGTCGGCGTGGTGGCCAGGGGGTCAGTGGAATCGAGGGTCATGTGGCGTCAATATACCGCCAGTGCCGCCCCTGGTCTGACGCAGCTCAACCCCTCGCCCTGGTCGGTCCCGCACGCGCTGGTATCCTCGCCCGGTGTATTACGCTCAACTCCTTTTCCCCGACTTTTCCCTGATTCTGATTGGCTACCTGATCTGTCAGTTCACCGCCCTCAATCGCCCTGTTTGGCAGCACGTGGAGGCACTGGTTTATTACGTGCTGTTTCCAGTGCTGCTGTTTCATTCCATCGTTAAAAGTCCGCTGGATCTGCGTGCCGCCTCCAGCCTGATTGGCGCCGGTTGGGCCATGGGCCTCACTGGCATCGCACTGGCCTATGTACTGCCGTATCTGCCGGGGTTCCATCGCTGGATTCCAAAGCGTGAACACGCGGCCAGTGCGCAAGTTGCGTTTCGATTCAACTCCTTTATCGGTCTGGCCTTGGTGGACCGGCTGGCGGGACCTCAGGGCGTTCTCATGATTGCGGTGTTGATCGGGGTCTGCGTGCCACTGTTCAATGTGGCGGCCGTCTGGCCCATGGCACGCCACGCCCAACGCGGCTTTCTGCGCGAACTGGTGCGAAACCCGCTCATCATTGGCACCGCTTCCGGTCTGGCCGCCAACTTGTTGGGCTTCACGCTGCCTGCCCTATTGGAGCCCACGGTGACCCGCATTGGCGCTGCATCCCTCGCGTTGGGCCTGATGGCCGCCGGTGCGGGCATGCAATTGGGCGCACTCCGCCTTTACAAAACTCTGGGCATCAGCCTGCTGACCATCCGCCACCTTCTCATGCCACTGGTGGCTTTTGGGTTTGCGCACCTGTTTCAACTCGATCCGATGCAGACCATGGTGTTGCTGGCGTTCTCAGCCCTGCCCACGGCATCGAGCTGCTACGTGCTGGCCGCCCGCATGGGCTATGACGGCGCCTTTGTTGCCGGGTTGGTGACCCTGTCCACCGTGCTGGGTGTGTTCAGCCTGCCTTTCGCGCTCGGGGTGTTAACAGGACTGTAGAAGCAGCCTGATCAACGGATTGCTCTTTTTTAGTAGCGCCTTACGCTTGATATAAAAGCGCTAGAGGCCAATTTGACCTATAAATCCAGAGACCAGGCAATATGTTCTTGGAGCAGTTCGCTGGGATGGTCGGCACGCGACCTCAGTGTGGCGCACAGCGCCTCATCCTCAGCCGGGCTGGCGTGTTGTCTGGCATTGCCCAACGCGACGGCGATGTTGCGCAACCAGCGCTCGTGCCCAATGCGACGGATCGGGCTGCCTTCGGTCAATCGCAAAAACTCTTCCTCCGTCCAGGCGAACAGGGTCGCCAGCTGGCTGCCGGCCAAGCCCTTGCGCTCGTCAAAATCTGGTAGTGCACTGCGCTGCGCAAATTTGTTCCACGGACAGATCAGCTGGCAATCGTCACAACCATAAATGCGGTTGCCGATCAAAGGGCGCAACTCCAGCGGAATGGGCCCTGCGTGTTCAATCGTCAGGTACGAGATACAGCGCCGCGCATCCAGCCGGTGCGGCGCCACGATGGCCTGGGTCGGGCAGATGTCGATACATGCGGTGCAGTTGCCACAGTGCGCCGTCACGGGCTCGCTCAGGGGCAAGGCCAGATCCACATAAATTTCTCCCAGAAAAAACGTCGACCCCGCATCCCGACTCAGCAGCAGCGTGTGTTTGCCGCGCCAGCCCTGCCCGCTGCGTGCGGCCAGCTCCGCCTCCAACACCGGGGCGGAATCAGTGAACACGCGATGCCCAAACGGCCCCAGCAGCCCGGCAATGCGGTCACTCAGCTTTTGCAGGCGCGCGCGCAAGACCTTGTGATAGTCTCGACCACGGGCGTAAACCGACACAATGCCCTCAGTGGGGCGCTGCAAGCGATCCAGCTCAACGGTCTGCCAGTTGTCAGCGGTGGCGGCAGGCAAATAGTCCATGCGTGCGGTGATCACGCTCACGGTGCCGGGTACCAATTCAGCCGGGCGAGCCCGTTTCAAGCCATGAGAGGCCATGTAGCCCATGTCACCATGAAATCCGCGCTCTAACCACGCTGATAATCCGGCCTCAGACGAAGACAAATCGACACCGGCGACGCCAATTTGGGAGAATCCCAATTCACGGGCCCACATCTGAATTTTGGAGACCAATTGACTGCTGTTGATATGAAGAATGGGAGTGGTCACACCCCGATTGTAAAAAGCTTGCTCTGGCCGGACGAGATTGCCACGCAATTGTTTGCCGCAGCCCTCGCAAGCCAAGCGGCCCTGCACCACGCCTTCATTGAATTGCACGGTGACTTGGGCGCCGGAAAGACAACGCTAGTGCGCCACATTCTGCGCGCCCTGGGTGTTCAAGGCCGTGTCAAAAGCCCCACATATGCAGTGGTGGAGCCGTATGAACTGCCCAACCTCAACATCTGGCACTTCGACTTTTACCGATTCAGCGACCCCAGGGAATGGGAGGACGCGGGGTTTCGGGACATTTTTGCCAGCCCCGGTCTGAAACTGGCCGAATGGCCTGAAAAAGCGGCGGGTTTCATTCCCCGCGCCGACCTCGTCATTCACCTGGAAGCGCTGGAGGACGAGTCCCGCCAAGTCACGCTAACGGGGCAAACTCCCGCTGGCCTTGGCCTGCTGCGGGCCGTCAGCACGGGGCTGACCCCACTTGATCAGGAGGACTCGGCATGAAGCGGCGCAGCGTATTGCAGTCAGGGGCTTTGGCTCTTTTGCTGGGTGTCCAGCACATCGCCCGGGGCGCCACCATTTTGGCCGTTCGGGTTTGGCCGTCACCCGACTACTCACGGGTGACGCTGGAGTCAGACACCGAGCTGAAAGCCAAGCAGTTTTTCGTCGGCAGTCCACCTCGCCTGGCGATCGACATTGATGGCCTGGACCTCAACCCGGCGCTCAAAGAACTGGTCGGCAAGGTTCGCGCTGACGACCCCACCATTGCCGGCATCCGTGTGGGCCAATTTGCGCCCGGGGTGGTGCGGCTGGTGTTTGACCTGAAGCAGGTGGCCACGCCCCAGGTGTTCAGCCTGACGCCGATTGCCGCCTACCAGCACCGAATGGTGTTTGATCTTTACCCCACGCACGTGGTTGACCCTCTGGAAGCGCTGATCAGCGAGCGCTTCACCACGCCTGCGGGCCCACCCGTGGCGGACTTGGACGACCCGCTTGCCCAGCTGATTGCCAAACAGGCGAGCAAATCCACTACGGAATCCATAGCTAACACCGCAGAGCCAGTGCCGGCTACACGGCCAAATAGCTCCAAAGCGGCGGTCGCGCCCCACCCCAATAAACCGGGGGCACAGGACACAGACCGACTGATCATCATTGCACTTGACCCCGGCCATGGCGGCGAAGACCCAGGCGCAATTGGGCCTGGCGGCACGCGGGAAAAGGATGTCGTTCTGCGACTGGCCCATCTGCTTCGAGAACGCATCAACGGCGGCTCCGTCAATGGCAATCCCATGCGGGCCTATCTGACACGGGACGCGGATTTTTTTGTTCCGCTTCAAGTGCGGGTTAAAAAGGCCCAACGGGTGCAGGCGGACCTGTTTGTCAGCCTTCACGCCGACGCGTTTTACACCCCGCGCCCCCAGGGGGCCAGCGTGTTCGCGCTCAGTCAAGGGGGGGCATCCAGCACCGCCGCGCGCTGGATGGCCGCCAAAGAAAACAAGGCCGACCAAATTGGCGGCTTGAATGTCACTGCCAAAGACTCTCAGGTCCGCCGAGCGCTTTTTGACATGAGCACCACGGCGCAGATCAATGACAGTTTGAAACTGGGCAGCGCCATGTTGGGCGAAATGAAGCGAGTTGGCAGACTACACAAGCCCCGCGTGGAGCAAGCCAGCTTTGCGGTACTGAAAGCCCCCGATATTCCCAGCGTGCTGGTTGAAGCCGCGTTCATCAGCAACCCCGAAGAAGAGGCCAATCTCAACAGTGACGCCTATCTGGATCGCCTGTCGCTGGCGTTGATGCGCGGTATAGAAGGCTATTTCGCAAAGAACCCCCCGCTGGCCCGAAACCGGACAGTTTGATCGGTTTTTCCACCTTCTAAGGGGAATCCCCAATATAAATCAATCACTTAGCGCAGACAATGCGACGTTTTTCACACTTTTATAAAGTGTCTCAATTTGAGAAAGAACGATGATTGATCAAACCCTCGACCTGAACGTCGCCATTTTTTCCAAGACCTTGCGTGGGCAGCAGGAGATTCAGAGCCGCTCATTGGGCTTGTCTGTGTTGGTCCGCCGCATACTGGTGCTTATCGATGGCAAGCGCAATGGCGGCGAGTTGGGTGGGTTCGTGCTGGGCCACGACGTCGCGGCCATCATTCGTGAGTTGATGGACCATGGCTGCATTGACGCCACCGCTTCGGCCCCAGCGGCCGAAGAAGCAGAGGCAATCGTGCCAAAAGCCAAAAAGCCAGACGGAACCAGCGTCTCCAGCCTGCCCGCCCCGGAGACTCGCACGGCCAAAGATCTGGAGATGGCACGCAACTTCATGACCAACTCGGTCAACAACATGTTCGGCCAGCACACCCGCCTGACCTTGATTGAGGCCATCTTCAAGTGCTACACCACTGCGGCGTTGAGAGAGGTCTACCCTGCCTGGGTGGAAACCATGTCAGGCAGCGCCATTGGCGTGCGGCGCCTTCCCGAACTCCGGCAAAAACTGTTCACCGTTCTCTAGTCGGCGCCACCCCAGCCAATGTGGCGGTGAGCGCGGTGGCGAGTTGTCTCAATGAGCTTCGCGTTGGGATCGTCGGTTGAGGCCATCCAGGCCAACGCTTCATCCCGGGTTCGACCAAAACGCATGTGCCGCTGCAGCAAGCGTTCTCGACGAAGTGACTTATCCACGTCAAGGAACCAAACCTCGTTCAGCGCGCCCCGAATGCCGGCCCAAGGTCCTTCGTTCAGCAACAGGTAGTTGCCCTCCACAATGATCAAGGGCGTTTCGGCAAACACCGCAATGGCGCCGGCCACGCCTTCTTCAAGGTCACGCCGAAAATCGGGGGCATAAATCAGCTCCCCAGGCGCTTGAGACCGAATGCGGTGGAGCAGGTTCAAGAAGCCGCTGGCATCAAACGTGTCTGCCGCACCTTTTCTGCCCGCACGGCCCAAACGTTCCAATTCAACATTGGCCAGGTGAAAACCGTCCATGGGCACGATTTGGCTTTGCAAGGGGAAGGCCGCATGAATGGCCTGCGCGAACGTGGACTTGCCCGCTCCCGGCGGCGCAACCAGGCCCAGAATGACCCGCTCGCCACCGCAAGCCCAGCGTTTCAACAGTGGCACGCAAGCGTCGGGCAAGCCGACCGCCTCGGTCACATCAAGGCACGGCAAGGTGGTCGGCATCCTGCGAGAACACACAAGCCGCAGCCGCCCGCCGCTCCAGCACCTCGGCACGGGTCGGAGGCACGCAACCTCGTTGCATGATGCACAAACTGGCACTGGCCACGGCCCGCGACAACAAGTCTTTGGCCAATGAAGCTTCAACCAGCGCTTCACCCCAGTTCGATGCCAAACCGTTGTCCAGTAGCGCCGCCACCAGCCCCGCCAGAAAGCAGTCCCCCGCTCCCACGGTGTCTACCACGGTCACGGGCTGGCTTTCATGGGCATGAAAGACCTGCCCTGAGCGCGTCAAAAGTGTGGCGCCGTCGGGCCCGCGGGTCAGGGCCAGACAAGCGGCCTGGCTGTTGTGCAGCAGATTGGCGGCCTGCTCGAGGGCCGTGGCACCGGGCATTTCCAGGCACTCCAAATCCTCGTCGCTGGCTTTGATGACATCGGCGTACTGCAACGTGGCCAAGACGTGCTTGCGATAGGCCGGCAGGTCCGGCATCACGGAAGGTCGCAGATTGGCATCGATGACTACGGTCCGCCCGGCCTCGCGTTGGCTGGCCAACCACGGCAG
>JBBKVN010000527.1:0-7468 GCA_037968455.1 Rhodoferax sp. | reverse complement strand
TCCAACACCCGTTGACACGGCACCTCCTCCATCGGCGCAGAGGCCCGAGGTGCCGGTGCTCGCCATCGAAGTGGAGGAGTCGTTTGCCGGTTCAGCGCCGTTGGCCACAGTCGTTGCGCAGGCTGCGCCATCGGCGCCTGCCGCAGTCTCACCGCCGGCGGTTGCTGCTGAAGTGGTTCAGTCGCCTTTGTTGGCTTCAGCCACGAATTTCATCGACGGCTTTCAGGGTGTCACCGTGAGTTTGGATGCGCTTTCCGCAAGTCCCAGCGCCAGTTCAAGTTTTATTGCCCCGCCAGCCGAGTTGACCAGCAAGGCAGATGTTGTGCTGGCTGTGGCCGTTGTGAATGAATTCAAAGGGATAAGCTTTTCGTCCATTAGCCAAGCCCTTCAAAACACGGAGTTGCTAAGCCGGTTGACAGAGATGCGGACTCAGCTTCAGGCCCTGGGTGAGCAGCGACCTGCCTTGATCGCCTCGTCCATTGCCGTGAGCAGCGGGCTATCGATTGGCTATGTGATTTGGCTGGTGCGTGGGGGTGTTTTGGTGAGTTCCATGCTGTCGGCCTTGCCCGCTTGGCAGTTGATAGACCCGCTTCCGGTGGTGGCCGTCGCCGGCGGCAAGAAGCGCAAAGCGGCTTCGAATGAAGGCGATGATCAAGAGTTCGAGCGCCTGTTTGATGAGGCGGAGCCCGTCAAAGCGGCGTTGCCGCCGCCTGACGAGAGCAACGCCAGCGATGCCAAGAAGGTTGAGGTCAAAGCATGAACCCCTTGGCTTTCATGCGACGCATGTCTACCCGCGTTCACCTGTCCATGGGGCTGGCTGCGCTGACCGTGGGCGTTTTGCTTGTCGCGGGTTATATCAAATTGATTCCTGATGCAGAAGCCCTGATTCGCCAGCACCGGGCGGCCTTGTCGGAGACGATTGCCATCACCGCGTCCGCTGTTCTGAATGAAGAAGAGCCCGAAGGTTTGTCCGAAATGCTGGAGTTTTTGCGAAGCCGCAACCCCGACCTGTTGTCCATGGGGGTTCGCTCTCTGGGGGGGGCGTTGCTGGTCGATTTGCATGGGCATTCGGCTGACTGGCAGGCGCCTGGAAACCAGATGTCAACCGACTTCGCCATCACCGTGCCAATCTGGCGGGCCGGGGAGCAATGGGGCTCGGTCGAGCTGAGGTTTGAACCCTTGCGGGAGGCCGGGTGGCTGGGCTATTTGCAAGACCCGAGCCTGCGCTTGTCCGGGTTTGTGTTTGCGGTTTGTTTCGTGCTGTTTTACTTTTACCTCAAGCGCATGCTGCGCGAGTTGGACCCGTCGCGCGCAGTGCCTCAGCGGGTCAGAACCGCATACGACACGCTGACCGAGGGCCTGGTGGTGATTGATGCCACGGGCTCCATCGTTCTGGCGAACAAGTCAACCAGTGAAATGCTGGGGGTGCGTGAGAACAAACTGGTCGGCCGTTCGCCATCTGAATTTGACTGGAGTCGCTCCGATGGCCAGGCCTTGGACCCGGCTGCGATGCCATGGCAAATAGCCCTGAAGACCAAAGTGGCCCAGCGGGATGTTCACTTGAACGTCAACAGCGCCAATGGCACCAGTTATTCGCTGCGGGCCAATTGCTCTCCCATTCTGGATGACCACGGCGGATTGCAAGCCCTTGTGATCAGTTTTCAGGACGTCACGGAGCTTGAGCAGCGCGGCGCGGCGCTGGTGGCTGCCAAAGAGGAGGCAGACGCCGCCAATGAGGCCAAGAGCCAGTTTTTGGCCAATATGAGCCATGAAATTCGCACACCCATGAACGCGATTCTTGGCTTTACCGAGGTGCTGCGCCGCGGCGGCCTGCGCAACACGACGGATGCCACCCAGCAGCTCAACATCATTCATTCGAGTGGCAAACAACTGCTGAACCTGATCAACGATATTTTGGACCTCTCAAAGGTGGAGGCCGGCCGGCTAGAGGCGGAGCGCGTGCCCTTCAAACCGCACGCGGTGGCCAATGAGGTGGCGCAGACACTGTTGGAGCGGGCCACGCAGAAAGGGTTGACCTTGAAGGTGGAGTACCCCCAAGCACTACCAGAAACGATTGAAGGTGATGCGGTTCGCCTGCGCCAAATTTTGACCAACCTGATTGGCAATGCCATCAAGTTCACCGACCACGGGGATGTCAAAGTGGTGCTGTATCTGGCGCAAACCGACGGCCGAACCGGCTATTGCATTGATGTACATGACAGCGGCATCGGCATTCCCCCCGACAAGTTGGAGACTGTGTTTGAACCCTTTGTGCAGGCGGAGTCATCCACCACCCGACGATTTGGTGGCACGGGCTTGGGTCTGACCATCAGTCGCGGCTTTGCGCGCGCCATGGGGGGCGACATCGTCGTGAGCAGTGACTATGGCAAGGGGGCTGTCTTCAGCCTGTGGCTGGATCCGGGTGACTTGTCTGACGTGCCCACGCTAAGTCCGACGGCACTGTCTGCTTCTGCGCAGATGGCGGAGGTGGCCCAGTCCGTGCAGTGGGTGTTTCCTGCCAAACGCGTTCTGGTGGTGGATGACGTCAGCGAAAACCGGCAATTGGTGCGGGTACTGTTGGAAGAAGTCGGGCTGCATGTGAGCGAGGCTGAGAATGGCCAGGTTGCCCTGGACCGGATCGCTGAGGCGCACTTTGACCTGGTATTGATGGACATGCAAATGCCGGTGATGGATGGCCAGACCGCAACCCGCCGCTTGCGTGAACTCGGTCTTGATTTGCCCGTCATTGCGCTTACCGCGAATGCCATGAAAGGATTTGAGCGCGAACTGTTAGAGGGGGGCTTCAGCGGCTATCTGACCAAGCCCATCGACGTGGACGCCCTGTTGCGGGACCTGGCGCAGCGCCTGGGAGGGCAAGTCAGCCTTGCGGCGGCGACGTCGGTCGAGCCGGAAACAGTGGTTCAGGTCGACACCGATCTGGCGTCCATGGCCGACCTGACGCCGGGCGCCATTGTGTCCCGCTTGGCGAGCCACCCCAAGCTGGGTCGCATTGTGGCGCGCTACGTTGCCCAACTTCCGGCCAAGCTGGTGGAGATGGACGATGCGGCGTTGCGTCGGGACTTTGGTGAGCTGTCAGCATTGGCCCATGGACTTAAAGGAGCCGGTGGTAGCATGGGTTTTGATGAGTTTTTTGAACCCTCAAAGGCGCTCGAAGAGGCTGCCCACGAGGGAGATGTTTTGAGAATTACTGCCGTAATGGCTGAGATGCACGATATTGAGCGCCGTGTTTTGCTGGGGGTCTCTGACCCCTCGCGTCAGGTTGAGGAGCCGTTGCCATGAATCAAGATGTGTGGGCTGATACCCAAATGCCCTTCGAGGGCGATTCCCCTGCAGTCGGGCCGCGCTCGCCCCTGCTGAATGCCAAGGTCATGATGGTCGATGACGAACCTTTGATGACCGACTTGGTTCAGGCACTGTTGGAAGATGAGGGCTACGTCAATTTTGTGGTCTGCAATGACCCGCGTGAGGCGCTGGCCCTGATGCAGGCGGAAGAGCCCAGCGTCTTGCTGCTGGACCTGATGATGCCCAAGGTGTCCGGCTTTGATGTGCTGGAGGCGGTTCGCGGGAATAGATTAACGCGCTATACCCCGGTGATTGTGCTGACCGCCGCTTCGGGCGCGGAGGCCAAGCTTCGCGCCCTGAGATTGGGGGCGACGGATTTCCTCTCAAAACCGGTCGATGGAAGCGAACTGGTGCTGCGGGTGCGCAATGCCTTGGCGTTCTCCCACTACAACAATCGCCTGCGGCATTTCGACACCGTCACCGGCCTGCCCAACCCGATTCTCTTTGATAGAGGGGTGGATGAGGTGTTGCGCAACCGCGATCTGGTCGGTGGCTTGGTGGCGCTGATGAGCCTGCATGTGCCAGATTGCCAAGCGCTGCGTGAAAGCCTGGGCCAGGCCCCGGCAGACGAGTTTGTGAAAATTTTGTCGCGCCGCTTGTACCGCTTGACCCATGCCGATGACCTGATGCCGACCTTTGCCACGGGGGTGGACCGGGCGCCTCGGCTGGCTCGGCTCGGGCCGGACAAGTTTGGACTGTTGTTTGAGGGCGTGGCCGATGTGGAGGCGGTCGAGTCGCTGGCCAAATTGCTGCTGGAGGTGGTGGCGGAACCTGTCAATCTGGGGGGGCATGAGGTGGCCGCCCATGCCTGGGTGGGCATTGCGCTGGCCCCGGCCGATGGCCATACGGCTGCGGTCTTGCGTAAAAGCGCTGACCTGGCTGTTACCCACGCCCGACAAAGAGAGTCCATTCGATGCCTGTTTTCCTCTCCTGAGCTGAACGCGCGCTCCCTGCAGCGCCTGCGGTTGGGGGCTGAGTTGCGAGGCGCTGCCGAGCGCGGTGAGTTGCGGGTGCACTACCAACCCAAGATTTGTATTGAAAGTGGGCGCATGGTGGGCGTTGAGGCACTGGCCCGATGGCAGCATCCCGAGTTCGGCTTGATGGCTCCGGCACGCTTTATTAGCCTGGCTGAAGAATTGGGCTTGATCAATGTCGTTGGCGAGTGGGTCATGGCGCAGGCCTGTCGCGATGCGGCTCACTGGGCAACTGCCGGATTGGGTGCGCTGACGGTTTCGGTGAATATTTCAAAGGTCCAGTTGTTGGCCGGGGACTTGCCCGCGGTTGTGAGCCGGATCATGGCCTCCAGCGGATTGCCGCCGCATCAGTTGGAGCTGGAGCTGACAGAAAGCCTATTGATGGACGATGTGGATGTTAGCCGTCGGTTGATGGCGGAGATCAAGGCGCTGGGCGTGAGCTTGTCGATTGATGACTTTGGCACGGGCTACTCGTCGCTCGCCTACCTCAAGAGCTTTCCACTGGATGAGTTGAAGGTGGACAAGTCTTTTGTGGACGATTTGCCAGGCTCGGCATCGGACGTGGCCCTGGTGCACACCATCATTGATTTGGGGCATCGCCTGGGCATGACGGTGATTGCCGAGGGCGTGGAAACCGCGGGGCAACTGGCTTGCTTGAAGCAGTTGGGTTGCGACAGTTACCAGGGGTTTTTGTACAGCAAGGCCGTTCCTGCACCCGATTTCATGGCCTTGCTCAGCGAGGAAAACGCCCGCTTTGGCGGCGCCAACGAAGGTCTTCGTCGGGCCACTTCAGCCTAGCGTCGTGACCGGGGCGCGTTGTCCCCGGCACACATCAAACGCCGCGCGCCCGGTCCGTCTTGAAGCGGGCCACCATGGCGCCAAACCCGCCCACATCCAGCGCCTCGCGCACTTCGCGCATGAGGTTTAGGTAGTAGTGCAGGTTGTGGATGCTGGCCAGCATGGGGCCGAGCATCTCGCCGCAGCGGTCCAGGTGGTGCAGGTAAGCGCGTGAGAAACCGCTGCGCCCGCCTTGCTCATGCGACACGCCCGAGTTGCCCGCACAGGCGTAGCAGGTGCAAGTTACGTCCAGCGGCTGGTGATCGGTCTTGTGGCGGGCGTTGCGGATTTTCAGGTCGCCGTAGCGAGTGAAGAAAGTGCCGTTGCGGGCGTTGCGGGTTGGCATCACGCAGTCAAACATGTCCACGCCTTGCGCCACGCCTTCCACCAAGTCTTCAGGCGTGCCCACGCCCATCAGGTAGCGCGGTTTGTGCGCCGGCAGGCGGTGCGGGGTGTGCGCCATGATGCGGCGCATCTCGTCCTTGGGTTCGCCCACGCTGACGCCACCCACGGCGTAGCCGGGGAAGTCCATCTCCACCAATTGATCCAGCGACTCCTGGCGCAGGTTCTCAAACATGCCGCCTTGCACAATGCCAAACAAGGCATTGGGGTTTTCCAGCTTGGTGAACTCGGCCTGGCAGCGCTTGGCCCATCGCAGGCTCAACTCCATGGATGTACGCGCTTCGGCCTCGGTGGTGAGTTGGCCTTTGGTTTTCGGCTCAACCGAGATGTAGGGCGTGCACTCGTCAAACTGCATCACGATGTCGCTGTTCAGCGTGGTTTGGATCTGCATCGAGATCTCGGGGGTCAAAAACAGCTTGTCGCCGTTCACCGGGCTCGAGAATTTCACACCCTCTTCGGTGATCTTGCGCATCTCGCCCAGGCTCCACACCTGAAAACCGCCCGAGTCGGTGAGGATGGGCTTGTCCCACTTCTCGAACTGGTGCAGGCCGCCAAAGCTCTCCATCACGTCCAGGCCCGGGCGCATCCACAGGTGAAAGGTGTTGCCCAGAATGATTTGCGCGCCCATGTCTTCCAGGCTACTGGGCGTGACGCCCTTGACCGTGCCGTAGGTGCCCACGGGCATGAAGATGGGGGTTTGCACCACGCCGTGGTTGAGGGTGTGTTGGCCGCGCCGGGCGTGGGTGCCGGCGTAATTTTCGGTGGCAGTGTCGTTGTTTAACAGTTCAAACTTCAGCATGAGGGGCCTGTTCTTTGGTCAGCAGCATGGCGTCGCCATAGCTAAAAAATCGGTATTGTTCGGCAATGGCGTGGCGGTACAGCGCCATGATGTGTTCGTAGCCCGCGAAGGCACTCACCAGCATCATCAGGCTGGACTTGGGCAGGTGAAAGTTGGTCACCAACGCATCCACCACTTTGAATTCAAAGCCGGGTGTGATGAAGATATGCGTGTCGCCCGTGACTTGCCCGCTTTGCGCCCACGCCTCCAGCGTGCGCACGCTGGTGGTGCCCACCGCAATCACGCGGCCACCCCGCGCACGGCAGTCGGCAATAGCTTGTTGTGTGGCCTGTGGCACGTCATACCACTCGCTGTGCATCTGGTGCTCGGCCAGCACTTCGGTTTTGACTGGCTGAAAGGTGCCGGCGCCCACATGCAGGGTCACATGAGCTCGCTGGACGCCCATGGCGTCAATGGCGGCCAGCAGCGCTTGGTCAAAGTGCAGGGCGGCGGTGGGTGCGGCCACGGCGCCGGGGTTTTTCGCAAACACCGTCTGGTAACGCGCGGCGTCTTCGGCCGAATCGGTGTGGGTGATGTACGGCGGCAGGGGCACGTGGCCGTGGCGCTCCATCAGGGTGTAGGGGTCGTCGCCTTGGTCGTTGGAGAGCACAAAGCGAAACAGCGGGCCATCGGCATCGGGCCAGCGGCCCAGCAGGGTGGCGCGCAGGTGGTCGGTGGTGCCGGGCGCGCCAGTGAGGGCCACGGTGGCGCCCACTTCGGGCTTCTTGCTCACTCGCATGTGGGCCGCCACCTGGTTGCCGGTCAGCACGCGTTCCACCAGCAACTCCAGCTTGCCGCCCGTGGCTTTTTCGCCAAAGAGGCGGGCGTTGATCACCTTGGTGTCGTTGAACACCATCAGGTCGCCGGGGCGCAGTTGGCCGGTCAGCTCCCTGAACACGCGGTCCACCGGGGTGGGGGCCGTGCCGTCCAGCAGCTTGGAGCCACTGCGCTCGGCAGCGGGGTGCTGGGCGATGAGGTTTTCAGGGAGTTCGAAGTCGAAGTCGCTTAAAGCGTAGGCACGCTCGGTGCCGGGGAAGGTCGATGTCATAGTGCT
>JBBKVN010000526.1:0-7691 GCA_037968455.1 Rhodoferax sp. | reverse complement strand
ACCAGGCCCACCGGAAGGCCCGACGCACCCGAGGCCGGTGCTGACGCTTCATCAAGAACCACCACGTTCCAGCCCCGCCTCGCCAGTGACGCAGCGACGCTTGCTCCCGCCAAGCCGGCTCCGACAACGGCGCAAGTGCCGGGCGGGGTGGACTCTGGAACCAGGGTGTTTCGGGTGTTTTTAAGCGTCCATCGAGGGGAAAACACCGCGCCCGGGCTTTCAATTGACTCGTTTGAATCAAATACAAAACCACATTGGGTCAGTGTGGCCTGCACGTTGGGCAACCGCTGGCGCAGCCGCAAGTGGGTGCCGCGACGGCAGCAGCGCGCCAGTGCTTTGGTGGTCCAGGTGTCCCATGGCTGACGGCTGCCCGACGCGCCACTCCCCAGATAAACCATATCAGCATAAAAATGCAACTGGCGAAGCAGGTCTGAGAGGGCACCAATACACAAAGTCAAAAGGACGCGGCCGCCATCCAGGCTGATGCGGTGAAAGCCCGGAAGTAGCCCAAACCAGTGCGGTGCCAACTCATTCAGAAGGGCATGCCACTCAGGATGGTGTTCGTCCTGACCGCGCAGGTCGTCGAAAGGAGTTGCTGTCGGTGCGAGCGCGACATAGTGAAGCAAGAGTGGGCGATTGGGGTCGTCTCGCCACAGTTTCCAAGTCGCCAAAAAGGTCTGCCCCGATTTAAATTCGGTGTCAAGGATTCGCCAAGCTGGGGTGTTAGCCCATACCTTGGACAAATCGCAGGCCAAAGGAGTCAGGAGGGGTGCCTGAGCATCCATGGCCCGTTCAATCAGGCGCTGGGTGGAACGTAGCCTTGAGCGGCGTCGGCGCCGTCACCAAAGAAATGGTTTTCCATCTGACGGGCCAGGTACTGTCGGGCGCGGGCATCAGCCAGATTCAGACGGTTCTCGTTGACCAGCATGGTCTGGTGCTTCAGCCAGGCAGCCCAAGCTTCTTTGCTGACGCTTTCCCAGATGCGCTTTCCGAGGTCTCCAGGGTAGGGCGCGAAGTCCAAGCCTTCTGCCTCTTTGCCGAGTTTGATGCAATTCACTGTGCGAGCCATTTGTAACCTTTGCCAAATTCAATTAAGGGACGAACTTTAGCAAGCTTTGGATCGCTATATGGCCAAGGGGGCAACGCGAATGCAGGTTTTTCGGGAACTCAGCGCACTAATTTGCATCAAACACCCTCAAGTTCAAGGTTGAATGTGTAAACCGGCCATCGCAGCAGCGCTGGCCCAAGTATGATCAAAGCTATGGCAAAAGCAGACACTAAAACGAAAATGTTGGCCGACGGCCTGCGTTACAAATCAAAAGTATCCGGTTCTCCGTTCACGGCGGCAACGTCGTTCGGGGCAGCCACGATGTCGTGTTTTCTGTGTGGCAAGCATCGCGCTCGCTCACAGATGATCTCGAAAAAGATACTGGGTAAATCTCAAGCAGTTTGTGCACCTTCGTGCAAGGCGCTTGACGAAGCCATAGGCTAAGCCCATGACGTTCAGTTTGATGGGAGACCGGCTGGATCCGATTCCACGCCGGGTTTTAGTCCTTCTGTGCACGGTAAGTGTCGGGTTGTTGGCTTATGGCCTGTATCTTCAGCATGTCGTCGGGTTGGTTCCGTGCCCGATGTGCATCGTTCAGCGCTATGCTCTTCTTTTGGTAGCCATCATTGCCGGTCTGGCGGGCGCGAGCGGCAAAAAAGGCGTTCATGTTGTGGGCTCTTTTTTGTTAATACTCACGGCAGGTTTTGGCGCCTTCGTGGCGGCCCGACAAAGCTGGTTGCAGTGGTATCCGCCAGAGGTGGCAACCTGTGGGCGTGATTTCTACGGAATGATTGAAAGCTTCCCCTTGCAGCGCGCTATTCCCATGATCTTCAAGGGCGGCGGTGATTGCAGCGTGGTGGACTGGACTTTCCTGGGCGGCTCGATCGCCAATTGGTCTTTCTTGTGTTTTTTGGGCGTTGCCTTTGTGTCCGTGGCATTGGCGGTTCGAATCCTCAAACGCCGCTAAGGAGTTCCGCTTCACCTTTCCAACCCAAAGGGGTGGGACCAATGGACACACTTTCGCACGAAAGCGTGTCCATTTTTTTATAGCGGCAATGTGTCCAGCGTGTCGTAGGTCTTTTTCAGCCAGTGTTTCACACGCTGGCGTTCCAGCAGGCCAAGTGAGTCAGGGTCCGTGCGGTTATTGAGCGCGGCCCAGAAGCTGGCGTTTTGGCGGTCAATCTTGCGCATGCTGGCCTCGTGCAATTGAGCCAGCGTGATCACTTTGGCTCCCAGAGTAAGCGCCTTGACCAAGGCAGCAGACTCGTCCAGCAAAGAGAAATCTGACCCACGCCCTTCATTTTTCACCACAAAGTAATTGGGACCAGACTCAAACGTGTTGATCAGTCGGCCGAGCAATTCCACGGAGTCTTTGCCCACGTCGGCCACATGCCAGAAGTTGACGGCGACGCCCATCTCGGCCATCACGGCGAAGAGGTCTGAGTCCTTGATCCAACGTGTCAATGGCATGCCGGTCTGCGCGGCCAGGTCCACAATCACATTTTGCTCTTGCCCTTTTTCAATGGCCTCTTCAAAGGCGCTGGCAATCACGTCGAGTCCTTCATAGGTGTCGACGATGACCGGCGAGGCGAAGTCGCCATAAAAGCGGGTGAACGACTGGTGCGAACGGTCCGTGTCAAAGCCGATGAAGGGGCGGTTCTTGTCGATGAAATACTGCGCCAGTACCCGAGAGACGACAGACTTTCCAACGCCGCCTTTTTCGCCGCCAATGAAGTTGAGAGTGTTCATGTTTTCCCTGTGTTGGATGGTTAAATTGAAACTGGATCCGCCTTGAATGCGCCAGGGCTCAATCAAAGGGGTTTGAGTTCAATGATACGGCGACCAGCGTCACAGGGCGACGCTCTGTCTTGTCGCGTCGCTCAGCTTTTTCACCAGTACCTGGCTCTTGCGGTCCCAGTTGTACTTGCGTTTACGGGCTTCGGGCAGCCAGTCGGGGTCCACCAACACAAAGCCACGCTTGCGAAACCAATGCGTGGTGCGGGTCGTCAGCACAAAAATGCTGTCCAGCTTGTCGGCCCGGGCGCGTTGTTCAATGCGCTTCAAGACCCGTTCGCCGTCGCCTTGGCCTTGCACCTGGGTTGACACCGTCAGGGCGGCCATTTCGGCAGTTTTGGCTTCGGGGTAGGCATAGAGCGCCGCGCAGGCAAAGATGACGCCGTCGTGCTCGATCACGGTGTACAGCCCAATGTCGCGCTCAATCTCGGTGCGGCTGCGTTTGACCAGCGTGCCGTCTTTCTCCAGTGGCTCAATCAGTTGCAGAATGCCGCCCACATCGTCCACCGTGGCTTCGCGCAGGCTCTCCAGCTTCTCATCGACCACCATGGTGCCAATGCCGTCGTGTACATACACCTCCAGCAAAATGGAGCCGTCCACGGCAAACGGAATGATGTGGCTGCGCTCCACCCCGCCTTTGCAGGCCTTCACGCAGTGCTGCAAATAGAACGCCGTGTCGATGGGTTGATTCGCTGCAGGCAATTCAGACAACAGCCGCTCGGCCACGCCTAGTGACATCTCGGTATTGATCGGGTTCTCGTCGCTTTCCGCCTGCTCGGGCGCGACCCGAATGCCGGGCACTTCGGTTACAAAAATCAGTTTATCGGCTTGCAGGGCAGTCGCCACGGAAGTCGCCACCTCTTCCATGGCCAAGTTGAACGCCTCGCCCGTGGGTGAAAAGCCAAAAGGCGAGAGCAGCACCATGGCGCCCATGTCCAGGGTGCGGGTAATGCCGGCGGTATCCACTTTGCGCACCAGCCCTGAGTGCTGGAAATCAATGCCATCCACAATGCCCACCGGGCGAGCGGTCAAAAAGTTGCCTGAGATGACCCGAATCGTCGCACCCGCCATCGGGGTGTTGGGCAAGCCCTGACTGAACGCGGCTTCAATCTCGTAGCGCAGCTGGCCCGCGGCTTCTTGCGCGCAGTCCAGCGCCACGCCGTCGGTGATGCGCATGCCATGTGAGTAGCGTGGTGTGTGGCCTTTGGCGGCCAGTTGTTCATTCACCTGTGGGCGAAAACCGTGCACCAGCACCACTTTCACACCCATGCTCTGGATTAGCGCCAAGTCTTGCGCCAAATGGGGCAGTTTGCCCGCCTCAATGGCCTCGCCCGCAATGCCCACCACAAAGGTCTGATTGCGAAATTTGTGGATATACGGCGCCACCGAACGGAACCAGGGCACAAAGGTGAAGTTGAAAACAGAGGACATGCAGATGCGGTGCGGGTTGGGTAGACGTTGGCTGGGATAATCCTTGATTCTCTACGAAGTTAATGCCTTGACAGTACAGCCCCTCCAAATCGACTTCCCCGAATCCCTGCCGGTGTCGGCCAAACGCGACGAGATCATGGCCGCCATGGCCAAACACCAGGTGATCATCGTGTGCGGGGAGACCGGTTCCGGTAAAACCACACAGCTGCCCAAGATTGCGCTGGCCCTGGGGCGCGGCAAGTGCAATGCCCCGCCCGGACAGGGCAAGCTCATTGGCCACACCCAGCCGCGCCGCATTGCGGCCAGCAGTGTGGCCAAGCGCATTGCTGAAGAGTTGAAAACGCCGCTGGGCGACGTGGTGGGTTTCAAGGTGCGGTTTCAGGACCGCTTGAGCCGCGACAGCTCGGTGAAGCTGATGACGGACGGTATTTTGCTGGCGGAGACGCAAACCGACCCGCTGCTCAAGGCCTACGACACCATCATCATTGACGAGGCCCACGAGCGCAGCCTGAACATTGACTTCCTGCTGGGCTACCTGCGCCAAATTCTGCCGCGTCGCCCGGACCTGAAGGTTGTGGTGACCTCGGCCACCATTGACGCGCAACGTTTTGCCGACCACTTTGCTTCCCGCCAAGGGCCCTGCGCCGGTCAACATGGTGTCGGGCCGCACCTTTCCGGTCGAACAGCGATACCGCCCGTTTGAAGAATCGCGTGACTACGACCTGAACGCCGCCATTGCCGACGGCGTGGACGAACTCTGGCGCGACGTGCACAACAGCGGCGACATTTTGGTGTTTTTGCCGGGCGAGCGCGAGATTCGCGAAGCCGCCGACCATCTTCGCAAGCACCTGAGCCACCAGCCGCTGTTTCGCAATGCCGAGGTGCTGCCCCTGTTCGCCCGCCTGAGCCAAGCCGAGCAAGACCGTATTTTTGACGGGCACACCGGGCGACGCATTGTGCTGGCCACCAACGTGGCCGAGACATCGCTCACCGTTCCAGGCATCAGATACGTCATTGACGCCGGCACAGCGCGCATGAAGCGCTATAGTTTCAGGAGCAAAGTGGAGCAGTTGCTGGTCGAGCCCATCAGCCAGTCGTCTGCCAACCAGCGTTCCGGCCGCTGCGGCCGAGTGGCCAACGGCATTTGTATTCGTCTGTACGACCAGAAAGACTTTGACGGTCGCCCGCGCTTCACCGACCCCGAGATTCTTCGCAGCTCGCTGGCTGGGGTCATTTTGCGCATGAAGTCGCTCCACATGGGCTTGGTGGAAGACTTTCCCTTCATTGAGAAGCCCTCTGGTCGCGCCATTGCCGACGGCTACCAACTGCTGGCCGAACTCGGCGCCGTGGACGATGCCAATGAGTTGACGCCAACTGGGCAAGAGTTGTCCAAGCTCCCGTTGGACCCGCGCGTGGGCCGCATGATTCTGGAAGCCCGTTCACGCGGTGCGCTGGACGAGGTGCTGGTGATTGCCTCTGCACTCTCCGTGCAAGATGTGCGCGACCGCCCCATGGAGGCGCAACAGCAGGCCGACCAGGCCCATGTCAAGTTTGACGACGAGAAGAGCGAGTTTTCTGGCTACCTGCGCTTGTGGAAATGGATCAACGACGGAAAAGGCGGCACGGGGCAGCACAAGCTGTCTAACCGCCAGTACGAGCAGTTACTGCGCCAGAACTTTGTCAACATTCGCCGGGTGCGCGAATGGCGCGACATCCATTCGCAGTTGCACACCGTGGTGGCCGAGCATAAATGGCGGCTCAACACACTGCCCGCCAGCTACGACGATTTGCACCTGTCCATGCTGTCTGGCTTGCTGGGCAACGTGGGTTTCAAGCTGGAGGGCGATGGCCCGCAAGGTGAATACCTGGGCGCACGTGGCATCAAGTTTTTTGCCCATCCGGGTGCCCATTTGGTCAAAAAACCAGGCAAATGGATTGTGGCCGCCGAGCTGGTGGAGACAACGCGCCTGTTTGGCCGTGGCATTGCCAATATCGACCCCCAATGGCTGGAAAAGGTCGGCGCCCACCTGCTGAAGAAGCAACTGCTGGACCCGCACTGGGAAAAGAAATCGGCAGAAGTCGTCGCGCTGGAGCGGGCCACGCTGTATGGCATCGTGGTTTACAGCGGGCGGCGCACCAACTATGGCCGGGTCGACATGCCCGGTGCGCGCGAGATTTTCATCCGCGAAGCGCTGGTGGGCGAGCAGTGGGAAACCAAGCTGCCTTTCTTGGCCGCCAACCACAAGCTCATTCGCCAGGTGGAAGACCTGGAGCACAAGGCGCGCCGCCAAGACGTGCTGGTGGACGATGAGCTGATTTACGCCTTTTACGACCAGCAACTACCCGCCGATGTGTGCAGCGGCTACAGCTTTGAGAACTGGTACCGCGAAGCCATCAAACAAAACCCGGCCCTGCTGCAACTGACGCGCGAAGAGTTGATGCGCCACGAGGCCGCCGGCATCACCACCCAGTCCTTCCCCAAAACCATTCGCCTGGGCGGCGTGGACTGCGCCAGCACCTACCTGCACGAGCCCGGAGACGCCAAAGACGGCCTCACCGTGACTGTGCCCCTGTTTGTTCTGAATCAGGTGAACGAAGAGCGCTGCGAATGGCTGGTGCCCGGCATGCTCAAAGACAAGGTCCAGGCGCTGATCAAAACCCTGCACCAACGGCCCCGTTCGCGCCTCGTGCCCCTGCCAGACACCGCCACCAAAATGGCCGAAACGCTGAACGCGCCCGAGGTGTTTGGCCACGGCTCGCTGCTGGACGCGGTGCTCAAGCTGGTGCGCCTGGCCACATCCATCGACATTGTTCGTGCCGACATCAAGGCCGACATGCTCAGCCCGCACTTCTTCATGAACTTTAGGGTGGTCGATGAGCATGGCCGCCAACTGGGCACAGGTCGCAATCTGGGCGCGCTGAAGGCAGAGTTGGGCGCCAAGGCCCGCGGCGCCTTCCAGGCGCTGGCTGGGTTGAAGCTGGCCAAAGATGCTGCGGCCTTGCCTGTTTTTAAGGAAAATCAGCCTGTAGCCCGCGTCCATAGTGCAAAAGAAGCTATTAAAAGTGTAGTGAAGCCGGCCGCCTCGGCAGGCCAGCGCCACACCGCCTGGACCTTTGGCGAGCTGCCCGAGTTGCTGGAAATTCAAAAGAGCGGCCAGACCCTGATTGGTTACCCGGCCCTGATTGACGGTGGCGACGCCGTCACGGTAGAAGTGTTTGACGAACCCGAGGTAGCGGCCACCAAGCACCGGGCCGGCCTGCGCCGCCTGTTTTCACTGCAAATCAAGGATGCGCTGAAGTACCTTGACAAAAACATCCCCGACCTTCAAAAGATGGCAGTGACCTTCATGACCGTGGGCAAGAACGCCGATGGCTCAGGCGGCGGCACGATTGAAGAGTTGCGCGAGCAAATCATCGC
>JBBKVN010000525.1:0-3229 GCA_037968455.1 Rhodoferax sp. | reverse complement strand
TGGGCGCCAAAATGCCGCCACACGGGAATGCGGCCCATCTGAAATTTGATCAAAGCGCAGCAGTGGGCGCCGTCCAGTCGGAGTAATTCGTACATAACTTGAGAAAGAAACCAGGCTTACCCTTTGGTCGCACCAAAGGTCAGTCCGGCAATAAAGTGCTTTTGCATCAGGAAGAAAATCAACACGGGTGGCATGGCGGCCACGATGGACCCGGCCGACACCAGATGCCACTGCGCCACCCACATGCCGTTCAATGACTTCAAACCACCGGTGACCGGCATGGCGTGGTTGCCCTGAATCAGCACCGTGGCCCAGAAATAGTCATTCCAGATGAAGGTGAACACCAGCACAGACAAGGCCGCCACCGCCGGGCGAACCAGAGGCAGCACCACTTTGAAGAAAATCTCGAACTCACTGGCACCCTCCACCCGGGCCGCTTCAATCAACTCCCGCGGCAAGTCGCGAATGAAGTTACGCATGAAGAAGGTGCAAAACCCGGTTTGAAACGCCACATGAAACAGCACCAGGCCGGTGATGGTGTCGTAAAGCCCAAGGTTCAGACTCAGGTCCCGCACCGGAATCATCAGAATCTGGAACGGCACAAAGTTGCCGCCCACAAACAAAAAGAACACCAGCAAGTTCAACTTGAAGCGGTAGATGCCCAAAGCGAAACCGGCCATGCAAGCCAGCGTCAGCGCACCAATCACCGTTGGAATGGTGACCAGAAAACTGTTGAGAATGTAGGTGGCGAGCGGCGTGTTGCTGAACACGGCCGTGTAGTTTTCCCACATTTTCCACTCGGTGGGCAAACCCCAGTAGTTGCCGTTGGACAAGTCGGCACTGCCGCGCACCGACGTCAAAGCCACGGCAAGAATCGGCAGCAGCCACACAAACAAGGCCACGGGCAAGCCGACCTTGAACAGCAATTGGGTGGACCGGGCGGTCCGGTCGATCGGGGTGGGGAACATTATTCTGTCTCCTGTTCCTGTTTGTAGACGCGGTAAAGAATGAAGATGATGTAGACCAGCATGAGCAGGAACAGCACCGTGGCAATGGCCGAGCCGTAGCCCATGCGGTAGCCGTATTCGCTCAGGGCTTTTTCATACATGTAGTACGCCAGCACCTTGGACTGGCCGTAGGGGCCACCCTGGGTCATGATGGAAATCATGTCGAAACTGCGCAACGAGCCAATGATGGTGACCACCACCGCAATAAAGGTCGCGGGGCGCAACTGCGGCAAGACAATTTTGAACAGCATGGTCCAACCCTTGGCGCCTTCCAGGCGGGCGGCTTCGATCAAGTCGGGACGCAGGTTGTTCAGGCCCGTCAAATACAAAATCATGCAGTAGGCGGTTTGCGGGTACAGCCCGGCAATCACAATGCCGTAAGTAACCAGGTCCTCGTCAGACAGCACCGCAATGGGGTCCATGCCAAACAAGTCCATCACGTGCAGCAGCAAGCCGTTGCTGGGGTCGTAAAACCAGCTGAACACCAGGCCAATCACCACCTGGGAAATCACAAAAGGAAAGAAGAACAGCGACTTGGCCATGCGAATGCCGAATACCTTTTGGTTCAGCAACAAGGCCAGGCCCAGCCCCATGGGGATGGACAGCAAAAAGCCGAAGAACCAGATCACGTTGTTCTTCAACGAGATATGAAAGTCCGGGTCCGTCATCAACTCTTTGTAGTTGGCCAGTCCAATGAAGGTGCGCTGACTCAGGCCGTCCCACTCGTAAAAGCTGATGGTGATCGACTCAAAAATGGGGGCGATCACATACACCACGAACATGAGCAGTGCCGGGGCCAGAAACAGCCAGGGCACGATCTGCAGCTGATGGCGCGACCACCAGCTGGCCGCAGGCGGCGCACTGGCTGGGTTGACGGAAGGGGAGTTCATCGGTGTCGGTCTCGGGTTACATCGAAAGTACGTTGCCGGGAGGAGGAGGTCTCCCCCACCCTCCCGGTTCAATCGGCCTGTTTATTTGTAAACACGCTTGCGCACTTGCTCCAAACGCTTGAGCATGGCGTCACGGCTTTCGGGCTTCAGCATGAACTGCTGGAAACCGTCCATGCCGGCCTTGGCCATTTCAGCCGAAGCGTCGCGGTCATAGAACTGACCCAGGGCGTAGGCGTTGGACAACATATTGAAGCCGGCCTTCAGATAGGTATCCGACGGCACTTTGGAATTTTTATTGACAGGCAACTGACCCAAGGTCTCGTTCATCTGGGCCTGGACTTCAGGCTTGGCCATGTAGGCCATGAAGCGGCGCGCATCCACCTTGTTTTTGGCTTTGCTTGGGATGTGGATGGTGTCAGTAGGCGCATCCTCTGCCTTCGGAATGCCCTTGGTGATTTCAGGGAACTGCATGAAACCCAGTTGCGCTTCAGTCAATCCAGCCTCTTTCATCGGCGCCACCGCAAAGTTACCCATCAGGTACATCGCCGCCTCACCCTTCACGAAGGCAGGCAAGGCTTCTTGCCACTGGTAAGCCGCGTGGTTGGGCAGAAAATAGCCGGGCTTGACCAATTGCTCCCACTTGTCAAAAACGGCGTTCACGCGCTTGTCGGTGTAAGGCACCTTGCCGGCGGTGAGGTCCATGTGGAACTCGTAGCCGTTCACACGCATGTTCAGGTAGTCAAACCAGCCGCCCGTGGTCCAGGTGGCTTTGGTGCCAATAGCAAACGGCGTGATGTTGTTGGCCTTGAGTTTGGCACTGGCGGCCAGCAACTCGTCCCATGTTTTGGGCTCGGCAATGCCGAGCTTGCCGAAGATGTCCTTGCGGTAGTACACGCCCCACTGGTAGTAGGTGTAGGGCAGACCCCACTTTTTGCCGTCAATGGTCATCGACGCCGCAGCGGATTTGAAGGACTCATTCAGACCTTCTTTGGCCCACAAGTCCGACACGTCTTCAAACAGACCTGCTTTCACGAACGGTTCCATGCGATTGCCGGCGTACCAGTTGGCCAAGTCAGGAGACTCGGCGGTCAAGAAGTTGCGGATGGAGGTCTTGTAGCCCTCGTGGTCAAAGGTGTTGACCTTGACCTTGACGTCCGGGTTGGCGGCCTCAAAGCCTTTGATCAGTGCTTCAAATGCGGCTTTGGGAGCCGGGTCGGCCGCGTCGGTATTGATCACCAACTCGCCCGCCATCGCGGACAGGCTACAGGCCATCAGTGCGGCCGAAGCCAGGGCGAGTCGTACAGGTTTGAATGTCATTTCTTGTCTCCTAAA
>JBBKVN010000524.1:0-8400 GCA_037968455.1 Rhodoferax sp. | reverse complement strand
ATTGACGGTGCCGCAGGCGGTGGCTTGACCCCTTGGGCGGTGATTGGCTCCAACGCGACGGCTGGGGAGGTGGGTGCCACGGCCTTTGTTTCGCGCACGGTCACGCAGGACTATGCCCTCTCAGGCTTTGGTGCAGCGGTAGGGTACAAAGACCGGGTGGAGGTGTCGCTGGCTCGTCAGGACTTTGATGCCTCACCTGCCATCGCACTCAACGGCATTGCCGCTTTTGGTGTGACACCGGGCCAGCATGTGAAGATGGACATTCTGGGCCTGAAGGTCAAGGTGGCCGGCGATGCCGTATTGGACAGCGACTCGCTCATGCCACAAATCGCCATTGGCCTGCAGTACAAAACTGTGTCGCCCGGCTCATTGGGCTCGGTGTTGAACTTTCTGGGCGCCAAAACCGAAGGCACCGACTTTTATGTGAGTGCCACCAAGTTGTTTTTGGGGCAGAGCATTCTGGTGAACGCCACGCTGCGCAACACCAACGCCAACCAAAACGGTCTGCTGGGCTTTGGCTCTAACGCACCGGGTGAGAACGGGCGCAGCTGGCAGCCCGAGGTGTCGGTGGCTTACTTGCTGAACAAGCATTGGGCCATTGGAGCGGAATACCGCGCCAAACCCAACAACCTGGAAGCTTTGGGCCGAGCCGCTGGCCTGGGTGACGCGCTGGCAGAAGACGCATGGAAAGACATTTTTGTGGCTTGGGCGCCCAACAAGAACACCTCGGTGACGCTGGCCTATGTGGACTTGGGGCGCGTGGTGCCCGGCATCACCGGCAACCGCAGCCAGACCGGCTTCTACCTGTCTGGCCAGTTCGCGTTTTAAGCGTCAAGCCTGTCACTCCCCCCATCTTCCTGAACCCACCTTCAATTTACCAAAGAAACCTCCCATGAAAAAAATGATTCTGACCCTGTTGCCTGCCTTGCTCGTGACCGCCGCCAGCGTGTTCGCCGCTCCTTCGTTCGCACAGAGTGCAGCCGCACCTGCCATGTCCAGCGACACGCTCTACCAAACCTTTGGCGCCAAGCCGGGGCTGGTCAAGTTGATGGACGACTTCATGGTGCGCTTGCTGGCCGATCCGCGCACCGGCCCCCATTTCAAACCCGTCAATCAGCAACGGGTGAAAGAGCAGTTGGTGGAACAGTTTTGTATGGTCATGGGCGGCCCCTGCGTTTACAAAGGTGCTGACATGAAGAGCGCCCACGGCAACTTGGACATCACCAAGTCAGACTTCAACGCCTTGGTTGAGGTGCTGCAACTGTCGATGGAGGCCCAAGGCATTGCTTTCAGTGAGCAAAACAAGCTGCTGGCCAAGCTGGCGCCGATGCACCGCGACGTGATCACGGTGGAGTAATTCAGTGACGCACACACTTTTCAAAACAGCCCGCTGGCGCCAGGCGCTGGGCGTGGCGATTGCGCTGGGCGCGGGGGCTGGTCACGCCGCCACGTTGCAAGTCACGGTGATAGACCGGGACGGCAAGCCAGCCTACGACACGGTCGTGATCGTGGTGCCTTCGGCGGGCGGTATGGCCAAAAACCCGCCACCGCTGGTGGCCACGGTGAATCAGGAAAAGATGCAGTTTGTGCCCGCTGTCACCGTGGTCTCGGCGGGCGCCAAAGTGCGCTTCAGCAATAGCGACGCGTGGGACCATCATGTGCGCTTGTCCGAGCCGGTGATGAGCGCCGGTGTAGCGGCCGGCCGCGCGCCAGAGGCGTTCTCGCTGCGGCTGGCGGGTAAAGTGGAGGGGAAGCCCGCCACCTGGGCCGAAGTGACGTTGGACAAACCCGGAGAATACGGCGCCGCCTTGCTCAGCTGCCTGATTCACGGCTCCATGAGCGGCCACATTTACGTGGCCGACTCACCCTGGACCGTGAAAACAGACGCCGATGGCATCGCCACCTTCCATGACTTGCCCGATGGCGCGGCCACAGTGAAGGTATGGCACGGGCAGCAATTGCTGAGCAAACCATTGCTGCCGGTCACGCTCAGTGCTACGCCAGCGCGCGCTTCGGTGCAACTGGATGTGGCCATGCGACGACGACGGATGTAGCCGCCTCTGCAGGCGATGCTGCGCCAAGCGGAGTCAGGGCGCACAATGGACTCAACTTGGGCGGCACCGGCCACCCCGCGCTTGATGAACCAGAACATTCGTTTTTGCACTTCTCGTGACGGCACGCAAATCGCGTTTGCGACAGCGGGAAGGGGACCGCCGCTGGTCCGCGTGAACAACTGGTTCACGCATCTGGAACTCGACTGGGACAGTTCGGTTTGGCAGCATTGGTCGCAGGCACTGATGGCGAACCGGACGCTGGTTCGCTATGACCCAAGGGGTTCAGGGCTGTCCGACCGCCAGGCAAGCGATTTCTCACTCGACGCCATGGTGTCCGACCTTGAAGCGGTGGTTGATGCGCTTGAGTTGCCCCAGTTTTCGCTATTGGGACTCTGCCAAGGGGGGCTGGTGGCGGTCGCTTATGCAGCTCGCCACCCAGAGCGCGTCAACCGGCTGGCGCTGTATGACAGCTATCTGCATGGGGCCTTTGTAGGGGAGGCGAACGATCATCTGGTTCAGCAAGCGCGAATGTTTTCGCAGTTGATTGAAATGGGGTGGGGCAGAAAAGTCGGGGCGTTCCGGGAGATTTTTGCCAGCCTCTTGATGCCCGATACCAGCGACGCTCGCCAGCTCAAGTCGATTGACGACATGCAGCGTCTGAGTGCTTCCCCCAAAGCAGCGTGCCAACTCTGGAACGCATTTCACGCCTTTGACGTTCGTGCCGAAGCCCCCAAGGTTCAAACGCCTGCGCTCGTTTTTCATGTCCGGGGCGATGCGATGGTGCCGTTTGAGGCGGGTCGATGCCTGGCCGCAGCAATACCGAAGTCCCGTTTTTTCCCGCTGGAGGGGAGGAACCACATTCTTCGCGCCAACGAGCCCGCATGGCCTGTGTTCAATGCGGCCCTGAATGAATTTCTGGAGGACGCTGAGTCCCACCATGTCTCGGACTCGCTCCCGCTCAAAGAGTTGACATCACGCGAGAGTCAGGTGCTTGACGCCATTGCCCGTGGCCTGACAAACCCCGAGATCGCCGCGCTGCTCGGCATTGTCGAGAAGACGTTGCGCAATCACGTCACCCGCATATTCGCCAAACTCGGCGCGACCCATCGCTCACAGGCCATCGTGATCGCGCGAAACGCCGGCCTCGGGCGCGATTGATGGCGCGCTGTCGCCGCGGTGGGGCGCTGGTCCCAGAAACAGGCGATTCAATCTAAACAAATATCGCACTCTGGGGCTGTGGCCTCATGACGTGAGCTTGGCAATGTGCCAATCTGGGGCCATCGCAACCAACCCTTGATTGGAGTCATCATGACCACGAAAACAGCAAGTCTTGTTCAGCAACGTCAAGCCCCACTTTGTGAGCAATACGCCAAGTCGCCTGCCACCGCCAGGATATTCGACAGTGCGCACACACTGAACGCCTGCTCGGGCGATGCCTTTCACGGGACGGTCGTCCCCAACCATGGGTCGAGTGCGCCATTGCATTTCGGGATTCATGAGGCGGTTGGGGGTGACCACGACTTGCCCAACCCCGGTGATCTACTTTGTGCCGGGCTCGCCGCTTGCCTTGACGCGACCCTTCGCATGGTCGCCAGCCACATGGCTATTTCGCTGAAGGAAGTGCAGGTCAAGGTGAAGGCGGAGTGCGACGTTCGAGGTTGCCTCATGGTGGATTCGGGCGTACCTGTGGGGTTTCAACGCCTGTACTGCAGCGTTCATTTGGTCCCCGAAAGCAACGTTGAAGTCAGCAAATTAAAAAACCTTCTTGCTGCGGCGGAGAACTGCTGCGTCGTCATGCAGACCTTGCGCGGCGGAGTCTCGGTTGTGACCGAGTTAGAGGCGACCGATGACATGGAAACCAACGCGCAAGTCGCCCCCGAGCCGGTGGCGGGTGGGTGACGCGCCAGCCACACGGTGTGCAGGACGACCATGGCAAGGACCATCGACCTGCCACGTGCAAGTACCTCGAAAGCCGAGGATTGAAATTCAACCTATCAGGAGTACCACCATGCCGTTTATCAACGTCAAACTCATCGAGGGCGTTTTTTCGCCCACCCAGAAATCCGAAATCATTCGAAAGCTCACCGACACCATGGTCGCCATTGAAGGCGAGGCCATGCGTTCCGTCACCTGGACGGTGATTGAAGAAGTGAAGAGCGGCGACTGGGGGATTGGCGGCCAGCCGCTAACCACCGAGGACGTAAAGGCAATTGCCGCCAAACCTCTTGCCTAGGCTGCGGAAAGGGCTGCGCCATTGGTGACTTGCCCTTCAACAGTGCTTCTTCTGAGTGCGACCGGCGCCTCAAGCGGCCGGATCGGATGCCACTTTGTCCTGGGTTTTGAGGTCGAAATCCGAGGCGTCATGGCGTTCATGCAACTGCCCTGACGGCTCGCCCCAAGTGCGGTTCACTTTGCGTCCACGTTGAACTGCTGGGCGCGCCAGAATTTCGTTGGCCCAACGACGCAGGTTTTTGTAGCTTTCAACCTGCAGAAACTCGCCGGAACCATAGGCTTCGCCCAGCACCAAGTTGCCATACCACGGCCAGGTGGCGATGTCGGCAATGGTGTATTCGTCGCCCCCCAGAAACCGGTTCTCGGCCAATTCGCGGTCGAGAACGTCCATCTGGCGCTTGACCTCCATGGTGAAACGGTTGATGGGGTACTCGAATTTTTCGGGGGCGTAGGCATAAAAATGCCCAAAGCCGCCGCCCAGGTAAGGGGCCGAACCTTGCAGCCAGAACAGCCAGTTCATGACCTCGGTGCGTGCTGCCGAGTCTTTGGGCAGGAAGCGGTGGAACTTGTCCGCCAGATAAAGAAGAATGGCGCCGCTCTCGAACACCCGGCTGCCGGTTTCTGTGTCAAACAGCGCTGGAATTTTTGAGTTGGGGTTGACCTCCACGAAGCCCGATGAAAACTGGTTGCCGTCGTTGATTCGGATCAGGTGGGCGTCGTACTCCGCGCCGCTCACGCCCAGTGCCAGCAATTCTTCAAGCAGGATGGTGACTTTTTGGCCATTGGGTGTGCCCAGCGAATACAGCTGCAAGGGGTGTTTGCCGCGTGGCAAGGTGGCCTCGTGCGTGGGGCCGGAAATAGGGCGGTTGATCTTGGCCCATTCGCCGCCGTTTTCAGCGTCCCAGGTCCAGACCGCAGGGGGAACGTATTTGGAGGTGTCAGACATGGTTCTGATTGCTTTCTTCAATAGTTGGGCTGGCCCAGGGAAGGGCGCTGCCGAATTTTGGATTTGGATGGAGCGCGAAGCGAGCGGGTCTGCTTCGCCCGACTCATGGCATTTTGAGCGTTTTCTTAATTCTTGGTTTGCGCCAACTGGCCCAGGATGCGGGTGAAGTTCTCCACCCCTTGCGCACCGCTCACCAAATGGCGGCGATTAAAAACCACCGCCGGCACACTGCGAATGCCCTGGTTGACCCAGTATTTTTCGGCCTCGCGCACGTCGGCGGCAAAACGCTGGTCGTCCAGAACGGTCAGGGCCTCCGTTCGGTCCAGCCCGATTTCGCCCGCTATGTCGGCCAGCACGGTGTGGTCCGACAGGTTGCGACGATGGCTGAAGTGCGCCACAAAAAGGGCTTGCTCCAGGTCGTTTTTGCGCCCTTGTGAGTCGGCCCAATGCAACAACTGATGTGTGTTGAAAGTGTTGTGCATACGCATGTCATCGGCAAACTGGAAGGCAAAGCCCAGATCGGTCCCGATTTGAGTCATCCGAGCACGGCTTTCCTTGGATTCCACTTTGGTGGATCCGTACTTTTCAGCAATATGTTCCTGAAGGTTTTGGCCTTCAGCTGGCATGTCCGGGTTGAGCTCGAACGGGTGCCAGTGAATCTCATGCGGCGTGCCGCTTGCCTCCAGCGCTTGCGTCAGTTGCTTGTAGCCAATGATGCACCAGGGGCAGACGACATCGGACACGATGTCGATTTGAAGTTTGGCAGGAGAGGTTGTCATGGAAGTTCTCAATGGAGGATTGTTTAAAACAAGTGGTTTAAATATAGCGACATTCAACCAAGTACGTCATGCGGCGTCAAATGACCGCGGCCAAAGGATGGGAATGGCTTAGTGCAACAAACGCTGGGCTTGTTGGGCGATGGTCTTGAGTGAGGCTTCGTCAAAGATCCCGCGCCCCAGCACCCGAATGGCAACCACCATCCCCATCAGCCCTTTGGCCGTGGCCTCAGGGTCCAGCGTGGCTGGAATTTGCTGGCGGGCCTGGCCGACTTCGATGCTGCGTCGAAAGAAGGCCTGAAACTCGCGCATACCGGTGCGCACCAGGTTGTTCACCTCTACGCCATGGGTGGCGAGGTCGGACGACGTGTTGACCAAAAAGCAGCCTTTTTTCTCGGGGTCGGCCACGGTGTCAGTGACAAGTCCGTCAAACAAAACCGCGATGGCTCGCACCGGGTCATCAATGGCCTCAAGTTCAGACAACAGCGCGCGGCGATTGTCTTTGTCGTACTTCTGCAGCGCCTTGACGAACAGCGGTTCCTTGCCACCAAACGCGTTGTAGAGACTGCCACGGGTGATGCCGGTGCTGGTAATGAGGTCGGCCATGGAAGCGGGCTCAAACCCTTTCTCCCAAAACACATTCATCGCCTTGCCAACGATTTCATCTTCATCAAATGACTTTTCCCAGGGCATGGAGCACCCTCCTTGAACAACTTAAACGGCGCTGATCCTAACCCAATTTAAATTGATTGGTTTATACAAGGGGATTGGCAACCCGCACCAAGCCAGCTTGGATGCTGGAGCCAGCTACAGCATCTTCTGAATCAAAGCGCCAGAGAACAACACAGGGCCGGTGGGGCCGCCCGCACTGGGAACGCCGCCTTTGGGCTCCAGGCTGATGGCCAGAGCAGGAACTTCGCGCACGTCTGCCTCGCCAGCGGTCAGGCGCAAGAGCTTGTCCCGCCCCAGCACGCCCAGCGACTTGGGCCCGCCACTGGGCGGCAGGGCCCAGAGTTGCAGGGAGCGGTCGTCAGCTTCCTTGAAGTTGCCCACCCGTTGCAGGGTGAGTTTGTTGTTCTTGGGGTCAAACGTGACCAGCATGGAGGCGGCTGACTTGTCGTCAGCCAACACGGCCACGTAGTCAATTTGCGGTGTGGCTAGCAGTTGCGCTTGCAACTGCTGAATTTCACCGCCCATTTGGTCGCGCAGGTTCAGCCCAGTCACCACGACAAAGGCGGTCGCCAAAGCACCAGCCGCCGCTGCGCCTCGCCAGAGCAGAAGGCTGCGAAGCCAGCCCGCGAGGCCAGGAGGGGCGTCTTGGCGAGCTGACTCACGCGCGGTTTGCAGGGCCTTGGTCTGCTGTTCGCCTTGCACCAGGTTGTCGATGCGGGTCCACACCGCCGAGTCGGGCGCGCTTTGGGGCTGCAGCTCGTTCATGCTGGCCAAACGGGTTTGCCAGATTAGGGCCGCCGCGCGGATGGGGGCTTGTTCGCGGGCCAGGGATTCAAACCGCCGGCGGGCGCCCCCGCGCAACGTGCCCAGCGCGTAGCTGCTGGCCAGGTGGTCCAGCAGTTCAGGATTTTTAAGAATATTCATGGCGGGCTTTTATGCAAAACGGGCCATGCAAACACGCAGCTGCTCCAGCCCGCGCCGAATCCAGGTCTTGACCGTGCCCAAAGGCAGTTTGAGTTGCTGGGCGAGTTCGCTGTGACTGAGGTCGCGCACATAGGCCAGGCTGACCACCTCTCGCTGGCGGTTTTCCAACTTCACGAGGCACTGGTGCAGGGCCCAGGCCTGTTCGCTGGCTTGGGCCGTGTCCATGGGCGTGGGGGCGTCCAGGGCCAGCGTGTCGGCCATGACCTCGTCAATTTCTTGCGTCAGGTGGCTGCGCTGAGAGGCGCGCCGGCGCAAAAAATCCAGGCCACGACTTCGCACGATCAAGCCCATCCACGCCATGGGCGGGCTGAGCGACGCGCGGTAATCACCCGCGCTGCGCCAGATGCTAAGGAAGGACTCCTGCAGCACGTCTTCCGCCCATTCACGGTTGCTGACCACGCGCACCGCCAAGCCAAAGAGCTTGGAAGAGCACAGGTCATACAACGCTTTGAGGGCCGCCGCGTCGTGCAGGGCAATGCGGTCCAGCAGCTGGATTATTTCGGCATCGTTGGATTCAAAAGTCATGGCTGCATTGTCTTTGATTGGCGGTTGCCGACAGGCCGATGACGCGCCGGCCGCGAAAGGCGCCGAAGGTTAATCGTTTGTTTGCTATTAACTTGATAGCTACTTGCGCTTGCTGGATAAGTGGTATCGGCATAAATCATACATAAAAATCTCGGAAGGGTTGCGATGGGGCGTGACTCTCTCAATACGTTTCCGTTGGGGATTTGGATGC
>JBBKVN010000523.1:0-5007 GCA_037968455.1 Rhodoferax sp. | reverse complement strand
TGAGTGCCGTCGTGGTGTTTGTCAGTGGCTGTGCCAACATGACTGATGCACAGCGTAGCTCTGCTATTGGCGCTGGCGTCGGCGGCCTAGCTGGGGTGGCCATTGGAGATAGCGGCAAGTCGGCCGCCATCGGTGCGGGCTTGGGTGCTTTGGGCGGATACATTTGGTCCAACCAGATGGCCCAGAAAAAGGCCGCCATGGAACAGGCAACTGCTGGCACGGGCGTTGGCGTGACGCAGACGGCGGATAACCAGCTCAAATTGAATATTCCCAGTGATATTTCGTTTGACACCGGCCGCTCCGACATCAAGTCCAACTTGCGCCCTGTTTTGGACCAGTTTGCCCAAGGTCTGAGCAATCAGCCCAACACCGAAATCCGCATCGTGGGGCACACGGACAGCACCGGGTCGGATTCAATCAACAACCCACTGTCCTTCAGTCGCGCGGCCAGCGCGCGTGATTACCTCGCTTCGCGCGGGATTGATTCACGCCGCATTCAGATCGATGGTCGTGGATCACGTGAACCCATTGCAGACAATGGCTCAGACGCCGGCCGTGCGGCCAATCGCCGCATTGAGATATTCCTCGCAGAGCGGGCTACGGCCCAGAAGTAAGGCCAAGAGTCGGCGAAACAGCAGGGGGCTTCGGCCCCCTTTTTCATGCAGTGTTCGCTTCTTACAATAGGCCCATGACATTTCTAGACAAGTTGCGCACTGCCGAGCGCCAAAACGGCTCTCTTTTGTGCGTCGGCCTGGACCCCGATCCGGCCAAATTTCCGCATCGTTGGCGGGGTGATGCCAGTCATATTTACGATTTTTGTGCTGCCATCGTGGACGCCACGGCCGACTTGGTGCTGGCCTTCAAGCCCCAGATTGCCTACTTTGCCGCCCACCGTGCCGAAGATCAGCTTGAGCGCCTCATGGCGCATATGCAGCGCACCGCACCGAATGTGCCCGTCATTCTGGATGCCAAGCGGGGCGACATCGGCAGCACCGCAGAGCAATACGCCATTGAAGCTTTCGAACGCTACGGGGCCGACGCAGTCACCCTGTCCCCCTTCATGGGGTTTGACTCAGTACAACCCTATTTGAAGTACCACGGCAAAGGGGCATTTCTCTTGTGTCGAACGTCCAACCCGGGGGGAGACGACCTGCAAATTCAGCGTTTGGCCAGTGTCGAAGGCGAACCCTTGTTGTACGAGCATGTCGCCCGATTGGCCCAAGGCCCCTGGAACCTCAATGGCCAACTCGGGCTGGTGGTTGGTGCTACTTACCCAGCAGAGATTGAACGCGTGCGCGCCGTGGCCCCCACGCTGCCGCTGTTGATTCCGGGCGTGGGCGCGCAGGGCGGTGACGCGGTTGCCACAGTGAAAGCCGGATGGCGAGGCTCGCGTGATGCCCAAGGGCAGGTGATCGAGTCGAGTGCGCCCATCATCGTGAACTCCTCTCGCGCCATCATCTATGCATCGGCGGGCGAGGACTTTGTGCAAGTGGCGCGCCAAGAGGCCATCAAAACCCGCGACACTCTGCGGGCTGCGCAAGAACAGGCTTGAAACCGGGAAGGGGGGTGATGTCCTTCCGCACTGATCCCCCTATGCGACGGATCGGGGACTCCATTCAACATGTCAGGTCTCGGCGGGTTCCACACCGAGTTGAGTTCAAAAAGTAATGGGAAGGCGCACACTGATCGTGACATCAGGGGTGTCCGCCGTGAGCCCTGCGCCGACAGAAACACTCAGCGAGTATTTGCTGTTGAATCGGTACGAGTAACCCAGCAACAAGGTCGCGAGTTGAGTTCGAACCGAGCCGGTTGCCACCTCGCCATTGGCACGAAGCCGGCCGACCGAACTGTGGTCATAACCCAAGCTCAAGGATGACTTTTCGTTCAAAGCCAAGCCCATTCCAAAATTGAAGCCGAGCACCCCGCCGGGCGAAATCGTGCCCAGAAACTCTTCCTCACCATTCAAGACTTTGCGACTGACGTTGTCGCGGGAAAAGTTGTGGGTGTAAGTCACGCTGCCGAAGAATACTGCAGGGTCGGAGGGGTACAGCACGGTCAGACCCGCTTGAAGCGAGTAAAAGCCCGAACCGGTGGGTAAATCCAGCGGCAAACCGGTACCCGTGGTGTTGCCGACACAGCGGGTTTGACAGTCCGTGACGACATCAAATGGGTCTTTGCCCGTGCGGGTTTTGAAGCGCATGGAGGCGATATAAAACGGGGTGTCAATGCCGCCCTCATTCAGCTGGTAGCGGGCCCCGAATTCCAGATCTCCCATGGCCATGCCGCTGGAAGAGAAAACGCGATCACTTGCGGTGCCCACGATGATCTCCCGGCTGACGGTGGAGTCAGAACGGTACACATAAGGCGCCCGAATCTCCATTTCCAGTCGCCGGGTGACACCAAAACGGGCAGCAAGCGCTCCAGTGACTGTATTGCGTTTCACCTCCCTCACATCAATCAGGCCAATCAGGAGCGCCGGGATGATGGTGTAGCCCACCAGAGCCACCCTGTTGCTGGAGGAGTAGCCATATTGAACGGAAGGTTCCAAGACGTAGTGGCCGGGTTGGGTCAGGACCCCGGGTTGTTCGAAAATTGGTGCAACCTCGGGCGGCCGACCCTGTGTGTCAGGTGCTTTGCCAACTGGATCGGCCTCTTTCACGGTGGCCTGCGCCATCTGCGCGCCACCCGCCGGAACGCCTGTGCCACGATGCGTGGCCAATCGGTCCCAGCTGAGTGTTCCTTGCAAGGTGTCAATGATGGCTCGCTGCTCAGCGACCTGACGCTCCAACAACTCCACCCTGGCCGAAATGTCATCCCCCGGTTTCGACACAGCTTGCGCCTGTGCTGCACTACTGAGTAGCAATAGGGCGCAACTGACAGCGCTCAATGCGTGAATTTTTGGGTGTGCCATGGTCTGTTCTCCGTGTTTTTGTGACCGCTGCCTCCACGCCCTCCCGCCGCCGTTGTCTCAAAACGTGGGCCAAACAAGGACAGGAAACCGTCTCTGTTTAGGGGGCTTGTTACCTCCAATGGTGAGGGGGATCAGGGCGGCGATCTTGAGAAATATCAAGACGAGGCCATACCAATGCGATGAAGCGCAGAGGGGTGTGATGATAAAAATCAAACCAGCATAGTGATAGCCGCGTACGCTTGTCCGCAAGACCCAGTACCAAACGCAGAGGTCATCACAAGGGATTGACAAATGGAATTGAGAAGATTGTTGATCATCGCGCTGGGCAAAGCTTCGGAATGCGGGGTGCCTGGCGAGTTGAATTCGTCGTGGGATGTCCGGCTAGTGGATCAGTTGGGAGACGCGCAAAAATTGTTGAATTCACAGCCGTGCCCGGTAGGGCTGTTGTTGTTGGGCAGTTTGGGTGATCGCGAGGTGAATGCACTGGATCAGTGGCTGCACGCCCAGACCCCTACACAGTGGGTCGCTGTTTTATCTGTTGATGCCATCAAGCGAGGGCTTTTCCGCGATCTGATCATTCAGCATTTTTTTGATTTCCATACTTGGCCCATAGATGCAGAGCGACTAAATCACACTTTGGGTCATGCGTATGGGCTCGCTCAGTTGAGCCACCAGCCTGATCGCTCTCCCATTGCGCGTCAAGACATGGCGCTCGTGGGGCACAGCGCAGCCATTCTCCAATTGCGCGACCATATCCGAAAGGTGGCGCAGGTTGGCGCCCCGGTTTTGATCGCAGGAGAGAGCGGCAGTGGCAAGGAGTTGACGGCCCGTGCGGTGCACAACCACTCCTCAAGATCCAAAGGTCCATTCGTTGCCGTGAACTGCGGCGCGATTCCGGCCAGTCTGATTCAATCCGAGCTGTTTGGATATGAACGCGGCGCCTTCACTGGCGCTGCAAGAGAAAAACGGGGCCTGATTGAGTCGGCTGCAGGCGGAACCCTGTTTCTGGATGAAATTGGGGATTTGCCTTTCGAGTTGCAGGCCAATCTACTGCGGTTCTTGCAGGAGGGGTTCATTAATCGAGTAGGGTCGCCCCAAAGTATTGCTGTCGATGTCAGGGTGATCGCTGCTTCTCACATGGACCTGGACCAGGCGGTAAAGTCAGGGCAATTTCGTGAGGACTTGCTGTACCGACTTAACGTGCTGCCGCTAATGGTTCCGCCATTGCGCGAGAGAAAAAATGACCTGGAGTTGCTAGCCAATCATTTTTTCGAGGTTTTTTCGCACGACAAAAGCCCCAGACTGACCGGTTTCAATAACCGGGCTCTGAACGCAATACGCGCGTATGACTGGCCCGGAAACGTGCGTGAACTCATCAACCGGATTCGACGGGCCATGGTCATGTCGGAAGGTCGCTTGATCACACCGGATGACCTGGGCTTGCCAGAACAGGCGATGACACGAACCGGCGAAGTGTTGGAAGATGCCCGCATTCGGGCTGAGCGGGATGCCATTTCGGGTTGTCTGCAGTGCAGCGGCAACAACATCAGCCGTGCCGCGCGCGACTTGGGCGTCTCCCGCATGACGCTCTATCGGTTGATGGAAAAGCACGGCGTCAGCGCCTGACGTCAGCATTTATTCCAGTATTGAGTAGGTTGGCCATTTGACGTGGTTGGCACTCGCTTGCCTGATCTTTCGGGAAGGCCGGCTTGTGCTGACCACAACGGTGTCACACAAATGTGACAGCTATCAAAAATAACCTCAAACCGTCCAGCCCAGTCTGAAGCGTTGATTCATAAGGATTTTTTTCTCTCCCTTTGAGATAACTCAATCGCGTTGAGAGGGCGATTTTTAAATGTGTCACATCAAGTTGACACCTCCTAGTAACAAGATGCGCCTTTTGGTTACCTATCGATCCAATCTCCCATTTTCATGAGTACTTTCAAGTATTTATTTCAATGAAATCAGTGGCTTACGTTCTTGGTTTCCGTCGTGGCACAGATGTTGCCTTATCCCGGTTGGATTGGCGTTTTACGTACGCCGAGCCTTGTAAATTTGTTCTCACTTTTTTGAAGGAATGATCATGAAGAAAACAC
>JBBKVN010000522.1:0-3698 GCA_037968455.1 Rhodoferax sp. | reverse complement strand
TATCAACAGGATGAAGCCACCCGGCGGCAGAACTTCACCCGCATGCAGGCCGTGGCGCAGCAAGTCTTGGCGGCAGTGCCTGGTGCGGCCTTGTCGCAGGATTCGCCGGGGCGCGAAACTGACATTGCCATTGACCATAGCGAGTTCGTTCACTTATGCCCGGAGCACATCGCCCACGCCGTGCGGATCATGCACGCGGCCGGCATGAACGCCACCGTGAGCAGCATTCACATCAACGCCTGGTTTGGCGAGCACAACAAACTCAGCGGGGCGCGCTGGATCGTGCGGGAGTTGTTCGGGCGCGATCTGGACGCCGAGTTACACCGCTGGGTCTATGTGGGTGACTCCACCAATGACCAGCTGATGTTTCAACACTTCGAGAACAGCATTGGCGTAGCCAATATCCGCCGGTTTGAGGCCGCGTTGAGCCACAAGCCGCGCTTCATCACCCCCAGCGAGCGCGGCGCCGGCTTTGCCGAAGTGGCTCAACGCCTCCTGGCCGGGCGCGGTCTGTGAGCGCCTCACCTCCTTCGTCGCCTGCCGGGGCGTCTGGGCGCTTTAACTGGGGCTTGATCAGCGTCTTTGGCTCCACCTTGTTTCAGCTCTCGGGCATCTTCATGTTGTCCCCGTGGCTCTTGTTGATGCTGAAGTCGGCCAACGTATCCACCACCACGGCAGGTTTCTTTGCCGCCACCACCTGGCTCGGCGTGTTTGTCATCACGCCCTTTGCATCGGCACTGACCCAACAAATGGGCCGTCGGCCCGCCATGTGGCTGGCCTCAGTGGCGCCGGTGCTGGCAGCAGTTGGATTCCTCATGACCGATGTCCTCTGGGTCTGGTTTGTTCTGCAGTTGCTGGCCGGTGTGGCAGGCGGCTTGCGCTGGGTGCTGGCGGAGGCCTTCATCGCGGAATTCGCCCCGCCCGCCCAGATTGGCAAATACATCGGCACCTACGCCACCATGGTCGGGCTCACCTTTGTCATTGGCCCCACTGCACTCGCGTGGGTGGGCGCCAGCAGTCCCTACGCCTTGTGGTTGGTGATCGCGCTGTTGGCCATCGGCCTGGCCTGGACTGCAGTGATTCCCCAACTTCCCCCCGACCACGACACCCACACCGCTCGCGTGGGCGTGCACGGCCTGTGGCACGCTGTGGTGGCCCATCCCGTCATCATGCTGGTCGGCTTTTTAGGAGGCTTCTTTGAACTAGGCTTAGCCTCCATCCTACCGCTGTACGGCCTGGCTTTGGGCCACGGCGACAGCACCGCTGCGCTGCTGGTGTCTGCCAGTGGGCTGGGGGGCACTTTGGCGGCGCTGCCCGCTGGCATGGTGGCAGACCGGTTTGCCTCGCCGGCCCAAGGCCGACGCACCCTGATGGCCGCGTTTGCGGCGCTCATCCTTTTGGCCTGTGTTGCCGTGCTGCTGGTACCTCATCTCACCTCCTTGGTCTGGCCTGTCGTGTTTGCCTGGGGGGCCGCTGGCGGCGCGCTTTACACCCTGGCCATGATCGACATCGGCGCCCGAGAAAAGGGCATCACGCTGGTGAACAGCACAGCCGTTCTGGTGCTGACCTACACCTTGGGTGGGTTGGTGGCGTCAGCGGCTTCAGGCGCGCTGATCCAATGGTCTACTGCCGTGGCTTTTCCCATCGTTTTAATTGCAATTGCCAGCCTCGGTGTTGCCACGCTGCTTAAAACGCAGCGCCATGGCCGCCCATCGGTCGACAATCGCCCGCCAAGCTCGCTACCCCGCTGAGGATTTTTCATGTTTTTTGCCGAAGACCTTTCCGCCGTCACCCACGGTATTCAACTCGCCGTGGCCCCGGTGTTCTTGCTAACTGCCGTCTCCGGCATGATTGGTACCGTGGCCGGCCGCCTGGCCCGCATCATTGACCGGGCCCGGGTGCTGGAAGCGCGGGTGCTCAGCGCTGCCGAATCGGACCCTGCCATGGCCCCCGCTTATGACGAGTTGCGCCGCCTGCGCCGCAGGGGTTGGTTGGTAAACGGTTGTATTGCCTTGCTCACGCTTTGTGCCATGTTGATTGGTTTGACCATCGTCATGCTCTTTCTGGGCGAAACCACCCAGCTGAACATGTTGCGGTTTGCGACCGTCTCCTTCCTGGCAGGTGTGAGTTGCTTTTTGCTGGCGCTGTTGTGCTTTTTGGCTGAAACCTTGCTGGCCACGCGAATACTCAAGTTCGGTCGACCCAACGTGCCGCGCTAGGCCAAGCCCTCGGCCCCCTCGGGTGGGTCTGCAACAATGGCGGTCAAGTTGCTACGCTTTCTGGAGACATGTCACCATGGTCACATCTGCACCCCCACCGGCCTCACTTGCCAATGCGTTGGCTACGCATCGTGTTTGGGGGCAGGTCAAGCCGGCCACCCAGAAGGCCCTGGCGAAGCGCTTCACTGGTGAGAATTATCAGGCCCACGCCACGCTGCTGGCACAGGGTAGCCTGGCGACCCGACTGGGCTGGCTACTCAGTGGCGAGGTGCTTTTGAAGGACCCCGATCTGGGGCTGTCAGTCCGCTTGCCAGCCGGTGAGTTGTTGGGCTTTGGGGCCACGCCCGATCACCAGCTGGCGACTTGGCAGGCCATGGCGGGTAGTGACTGCCAAGTGGCCTGGTTGACGCCCGAAGCGCTCACCGATCTGTGCTACCACCAGCCTGAGCTGATGATTTTTTTCCCGTCGGCACCGCTTCGCCAACCAGTCCCTGAACAGCCGGGCCAGGAGACCGACTCCGGTGCACCGCTCAATTTGCTGAGCACCCCGATTCGAACGCTGATCAAACGCGAACCCATCACACTCGCCCCCAATGTCACCATCCGGGCGGCCGCCGAGATGATGCGGGATTTGCGGGTCTCTTCCGTCCTGCTGGTCGAGCAAGGGGAGCTTTTTGGCCTGATCACTGACCGCGATTTGCGCAACCGGGTGGTGGCTGAAGGCATTGACAGCGGGCGGCCCGTGGCAGACATCGCCACGCTGGCCCCTTTGACCGTGAATGCCAACAGCCCCGCTTTTGACGCCCTGCTGCTCATGGCACGCCACAACATTCACCATGTGCCCGTGATGGACGGCGCCCGAATTGCCGGCATGATCACGGCCACCGACCTGACCGAGCAACACAGCACCTCGGCCGTCTATCTGGCCGGTGACATCTACAAACAAACCTCGCTGGACGGTCTGACCCACATCAGCACCAAGGTCAAGCATTTGCAACAGCACCTGGCGGCGGCGGATGCGAGCGCCTATAGCACCGGCCACATCGTGACCGCCATCACCGATGCATTGACCGTGCGGCTGATCCAGTTGGCTGAGGCCCAATTCGGCCCCGCGCCCATCGACTATGTGTGGGTGGCCGCCGGCTCACAGGCGCGCAACGAACAATCGGCCAAGTCTGACCAGGACAACTGCCTGATTTTGGACGACGCTTACGAAGAAGCCGTACACGGCGAGTACTTCAAGACGTGCTCAAAGTTTGTGTGTGATGGCCTGGCAGCCTGCGGCTACATTCACTGCCCCGGCGAAATGATGGCCATGACCGACACCTGGCGTCAGCCGCGCCAGCGCTGGGCCCAGTACTTTCACAAGTGGGTCAACCAGCCCGAACCCAAGGCGCTGATGCTGACCTGTGTGTTTTTTGACCTTCGCGCCATCCACGGTCAGTCCGCGTTGCTGGATGGTTTGCGCCGCGACGTGCT
>JBBKVN010000521.1:0-22812 GCA_037968455.1 Rhodoferax sp. | reverse complement strand
GCCACGTCCATGTCGCCCGCGTAACTGAGGTAGCCGCAGGCGCCACCGTACAAGCCGCGCTTGGTGGGCTCCAGCTGGTCGATGATCTCCATGGCGTGCACCTTGGGCGCGCCCGTGAGGGTGCCCGCCGGGAAGGTCGCCTTGAGCACATCCATGCTGGTCATGCCCTCATTGAGCGTGCCTTCAACATTACTCACAATGTGCATCACGTGGCTGTAGCGCTCCACACAAAAAGCCTCGGTCACCTTGACGCTGCCAATCTGCGCGATGCGGCCAATGTCATTGCGCGCCAGGTCAATTAGCATCACATGTTCAGCGCGCTCTTTGGGATCGTTCAGCAACTCGACCTCCGCCGCCTTGTCCAGCTCCAGGCTGGCGCCACGGGGGCGCGTTCCCGCCAACGGGCGAATCGTGACCTTTTGCTCGGTCTTGCCATCCAACGTGATCTGCTCTTGGCGCACCAAAATCTCGGGCGAGGCGCCCACCACATGGAAGTCCCCAAAGTGGTAGTAATACATATAAGGGCTGGGATTGAGCGCGCGCAGGGCGCGGTACAAACTCAGCGGCGATTCGGTGTAGCGCTTTTTGATGCGCTGCCCCACCTGCACCTGCATGAAGTCACCCCCCGCAATCATCTCCTTGGCACGCTCCACGGCAGCGATGTAGTCCGCCTTGGCAAAGTCGCGCTCGGCTGTGTGGCTGGCGGTCGGTTTGACCACTGGCGCGCTCACCGAATATTTCAGCTGCTCTTTGAGTTCGCGCAAGCGCTTCTTGGCATTGGCGTAAGCCTCAGGCTGAGCCGGGTCGGCGTAGACCATCAAGTACAGCTTGCCGGACAGGTTGTCGATCACGGCCAACTCTTCGCATTGCAGCAACAAAATGTCCGGGCAACCCAGGGTGTCGGGCGGGCAGGAATTCGCCAGCTTTTTCTCGATGTAGCGCACCGCGTCATAGCCGAAATATCCCGCCAAGCCGCCACAAAAGCGAGGCATGCCGGGGCGCAAGGCGACTTTGAAGCGTTTTTGGTACTCGGCAATGAAATCCAGCGGGTTCAATGTGGAGGTTTCGGTCACCACGCCATCAGTCACCACCTCGGTGCGGGCCTCGGCGCCAAAACCCATGGCGCGCACCAAGGTGCGCGCCGGCAAGCCGATGAAGCTGTACCGGCCAAATCGCTCGCCACCGACCACGGACTCCAGCAAGAAGCTGTATTTGCCGCCGTCTTTGGAGTGCGCCAGTTTGAGGTACAGCGACAAAGGCGTTTCCAGGTCGGCAAAGGCTTCTGCCATCAGTGGAATACGGTTGTAGCCTTGAGCACTTAGGCTCTTGAATTCGAGTTCAGAAATCACGAAAAAGGTCTTTCAGATCAAAACCCGTTCTTTGCGCACAGCCAAGCGTGGGGGCCAATGGCTCGTGGAAAGTCGGGAGAGCAGCACGCGGTGCTGCGGTTCATATCAACAAGGATCAGGCGTGAGCCTGCGGCGCTGGCTGGGGACGCCAAAGCCAGGCTCCCCGGTCGCTAAGACCTGTGGCGCAAATGCGGTGTATGAACATGTTCGCAGTGTAGCAAAGCCAACCCAAATCAAACCGCCAGCTTATTGCAGCGGCACCGCTCGAAAACCCTGATGCGCCCAACGTCAAACCGGCTCACAATTCGACCTCCTAAAAAGCACGGTCGTTCTATTTAATAGGATCCTATGAAACCCATTACTCCCCTTCTGGTGGCCACTCTGGCCTGCCTTCTGTCAATCAACAGCCAATCCGCTACGGTGGAGATTCACGGCGTCAAACTGGAGGACCGCACCCAACTGGGCGGCAGCACCCTCCAACTCAATGGGGCGGGTACGCGGTACAAAGCAATTTTCAAGGTCTACGTTGCGGGACTTTACCTGGGCAAGCCGGCCGGTACACCCGACGAGGTCGTGAACCAACCGGGGCCCAAGCGCCTGAGCGTCACCATGCTCAGAACCATTGATGCCAAGGAGTTGGGGAAACTGCTGACGCGCGGCATGGAAGACAACATGGACAAAGCCGCGATGTCCCAACTGATTCCCGGCCTGATCCGGATGGGCGAAATATTTGCGGCCCAAAAAACGCTGATCGAGGGCGACACCTTCCAGATTGACTGGGTGCCTGGCACAGGGAGCGTGATCACCGTCAAAGGACAGGTTCAGGGCGAGCCCTTCAAGGAGCCGGAGTTTTTCAAAGCATTGATGCTCATCTGGCTCGGCCAGTCTCCTGCGGACCACAAACTCAAGGATGCGCTGCTGGGAATCAAGTAGACTGAATCGGCGTGGTATCACGCAGGCTATACAGAATCCGGGCGACTGGGTCCACTGACGAAACCTTTGAGCGTTGAGCGTTGAGCGGCCTGGCTATCAGACACAAAACGACTTCAAAGGCAACGCTTTCGGTGGCGGCGGATTTGAAGTGTCAAGCCAGCGCTAACTAAAAAGAAGGAAACGTCGTCATGTCCAATTTCTCCTCAATGAGCATCGCCAAAAAGCTAGGGCTTCTGATCGTCAGCGCCTTGGTGGGCATCATCGTCCTTTGCGCGATGTTCCTTTTCTCGGAACGGCGATTAATCATGGAGGAGCGCCAAAGCGGCGTTAAGCAGGCAGTAGAGACGGCCCATGGCCTGGTCACCCACTTCCACAGCTTGGTTGCCAAAGGCACGATGCCTGAGGCAGAGGCCAAACTGGGCGCCATGGCGGCCTTGAGAAACTTGCGCTACAGCGGCAACGAATACTTCTGGATCAATGACATGCAGCCCAAAATGCTGATGCATCCGATCAAACCAGAACTTGAAGGCCAAGAACTCACTGACACAAAAGACACCAACGGAACCCAGTTGTTCGTCTCCTTTGTCAAGGTGGTAACCGCCAGTGGCGCCGGTTTTGTGGACTATATGTGGCCCAAACCTGGCAGCGACAAGCCGGTTCTCAAAGTCTCCTACGTGAAGGGCTTTGCCCCGTGGGGCTGGATTGTGGGCTCGGGTGTCTATGTGGATACGGTCGACGCAGTCATTGCCGAACGGCTGATCTATTTCGCAATCAGCGCGCTCGTTCTGGGTGGCATTCTGCTGTTTATTGGTCTGCTGATTTCCCGCGGAATTTTGAAACAACTGGGCTGCGAGCCTGCCGAAGCGGCTGAAATCACACACCGCATTGCGGACGGCGACCTGTCGGTCGAGGTCACCCTGAAGCCGGGTGACGACAGCAGCTTGCTGCATGCCATCAAATCCATGCGGGATCGATTCGCCCACATTGTTGGAGAGGTGCGCATCGGCTCCGAAAGTGTGGCCACGGCCAGCGGTGAAATCGCACAGGGCAACAATGACTTGTCCACGCGAACCGAGCAGCAGGCCAGTGCACTGGAGGCGACCGCGTCCTCGATGGAAGAGCTCAGCGCCACGGTCAAGCAAAACGCAGACAACGCCGGCCAAGCCAACCAACTCGCCCAAAGCGCCAGCACCGTGGCAATTCAGGGCGGCCAAGTGGTGAACCAGGTGGTGGAGACCATGAAGGGTATCAACGAAAGTTCACGCAAGATTTCCGACATCATTCAAGTCATTGACGGCATTGCCTTCCAGACCAATATTCTGGCGCTCAATGCCGCAGTAGAGGCTGCGCGCGCCGGGGAACAGGGCCGAGGCTTTGCCGTGGTGGCCTCCGAGGTGCGCAGTCTGGCTGGGCGCTCCGCCGATGCAGCCAAGGAAATCAAAGCGCTGATCAATGCCAGCGTGGAGCGGGTCGAGCACGGCAGCGCGTTGGTCGATCGGGCGGGCACCACCATGACCGAAGTCGTCAGCAGCATTCGCCGCGTGACCGACATCATGGGAGAAATCAGCGCCGCCAGTGTGGAGCAAAGCACAGGCGTTTCCCAGGTCGGTTTGGCCGTGACGCGAATGGACCAGACCACGCAGCAGAATGCTGCCCTGGTTGAGCAAATGGCCGCTGCCGCCAGCAGCCTGAGGTCACAAGCGCAGGAACTGGTGCAAACCGTAGCCGTCTTTAAACTGGGCGCCAACGACCGTGGCGCACGCGGGGCCATGACCACCAGCGCCGCCGTTCGCTCCCACAGTCCCAACGCCGCGCCCTTCAAAGGAACCGAGCGGCGTGCTGGCGGCACTGCCCAAGGCGCTGCGGCACGGGGACACACGGCCGCAGCAGCGGCGAGACCGACCGTGAAACCGGCCAACGCATCGCTCGTTAAAACCACGCCTCGCTCGGCCCCTGCGGCCAAACCCACGCCGTCGAAGGACAACGACGACTGGGAAAGCTTTTAACTAGCCTGAGCTGCCATGCCCTCCTCAGAGAGCGTGGCAATTAGCTGATCCAAAGCGTCGACAAATCCGTCGGCATCCACCTCGCGAACAGGTTGTCCGTGGTTGTAGCCGTAGGTGACCAAGACCACCGGGCAGCCTGCGGCACGGGCGGCTTGGGCGTCATTGCTGGAGTCACCGATCATCAAGGTGCGATCGGTACGGGTTCCCAAAGCCTCACAGGTTTTGATCAGCGGCATGGGGTCGGGTTTTTTCTTCTCGAACGCGTCGCCGCCAAAAGTCATTTCAAAAAACCCGGCCAAGCCCTTTTCCTGCAACAAGACATGGGCAAATGCGCTTGGTTTGTTGGTCAAACAGGCCAGGCGCAAGCCTTTGGCCTGCAGCTGCTTCAAGCCGGTTAGCACCCCCGGATAGACCTCTGAGAACTGCCCGTTGATGCGGGTGTAGTGATGCTGGTAGCGCTCCCAGGCCAACGGATACAAGGCGTCCAGCACCGCATTGCCGTCATGCGGAGTGTCCTTGCCCAGCAAGGCCAGAACGCTTTTGATGAGGTGCTCTGAGCCCTTGCCCACCAAACGCTCCACCATCGCTTGATCGACCACCAGAGTGGCATACGGTGGCGGCAAATCGCCCAACATGGCGTTGAGCGCCGCCCGAAAGTCCCCCAGCGTGTCGACCATGGTTCCATCCAGGTCCACAATGACCGCGTCAATATTTGACAAATTCAACACACCGACCCCTCTCAATAGTGCGAGCCGTTGATTCGGCCCGACGAAGGATGGCGATTATAGAAAACCGCGCGCAAGCTCGCCGCAATCTGGTTGCGGATTGAGTCGCAACGCGTCACCTGAATTACTACTGTTTTGATAGCAACTCGTCAATACTGGGAAAGCGCCAATCGGACATTATGTTACACAAATCGACGCCACCCGGAAGACATTCCTGCTGACGCCCCGTAAACTGATTCATCCTATGACTCCCCACAGAAAGGCAGACCCATGTCACTTGTTCGCTCTGTGTGCAGCCGGCTTGTTCCGGTGGCACTGTTACTTGGTTTGACCGCCTGCAGCGTGATGAAGCCAGACGCGCATCTTTCGACCTTCACCACCCAATTGGCCGGAGCCAATGAGGTCCCAACGGTCAACACATCGGCGAGTGGGCGGGTGGATGCAGTTTTGAACAAGGAGACCGGGCTCTTTCGCTGGCGCTTGACGTATTCCGGGCTGAGCGGCCCCGCCACGGCCGCTCACTTCCATGGCCCGGCGGCGATTGGCCGCAATGCTGCGCCCAGTCTGTCCATGACGCAGCCACTGTCAAGCCCCAGCGAGGGCCGCGCGACACTGAGCCCCGCACAAACCGCGGACCTGCTGGCGGGGCGCTGGTATGCCAACATTCACACCGCAGCCAACCCAGGCGGCGAGATTCGCGGGCAAATGACGCTGGTCGAATAGCGCCACCCCAATCCGTGGCCCACGCGTGTCACGGGGGCGCGGCCATACCGGGCGGATTCCACGACAATTCGGCCATGAACGATTTTTCGCGCCTTTGGATTCGCCTGGTTCCCGCTTACGCAGCGGGTTATTTTCTGTCGTATGGCCTGCGCAGTGTGAACGCGGTGATTGCCCCCGACTTGATGCGGGAGATGAACGTTTCCGCCGCTGGCCTGGGCTTGTTGACCTCGGCCTACCTGCTCGCCTTTGGCCTGTTTCAATTGCCGTTGGGCCTGCTGCTGGACCGCTTTGGCCCCCGCCGCGTGGAAGCCGCCTTGTTGCTGGTGGCCGCCGCCGGCTGCGCCCTGTTTGGTCTGGGTCAATCTCTTGAGTCCTTGGCGGTGGCGCGGGCCTTGATTGGCCTGGGGGTATCGGCCTGCTTGATGGGCAGCTTCAAGGCCTTTAGCCAATGGTTTCCGGTCGAACGCCTGCCGGCGCTCACCGCCACCATCATGGTCGCGGGCGGCTTGGGCGCTTTGTCGGCCAGTTTGCCGGTGGCCGCGGCCCTGCCGCTGCTGGGTTGGCGCGGCGTGTTCTTTCTGTGTTCAGGCTTGTTGGTCCTCACCGCTGCGCTTCTGATGCGGGTCCCGGATCAGCCCGTGCATGGGCCACACGCCACGCTGGGGCAGCAAATCCGTTCGCTGGGTCACATCTACACCAGCCGTCATTTCTGGCGGTTCGCACCCCAAGGCTGCCTGATCGTGGGTGGCTACATGGCCATTCAAGGCCTGTGGGTCGTGCCCTGGCTGATGGAGGTAAACGGCACCAGCCGCACCACGGCCGCGGAAATCCTGTTCTTGTTGGGGCTTGCGATGCTAGCCGGCTTCCTTTTTGTGGCCACCTGCTCCACCTGGCTCGCCCGCCGGGGCGTGTCACCCATGGCCTTGCTGACAGGGGGCATGGGTCTGGCGCTGTTGGTGGAATTTTGTCTGGTCATGAACCTGGCACCGCCCGCCCTGCTGTGGCCGCTCCTGGGTGTTTCCTTCAGCTTGGGCAATATCGCCTATTCCCAACTGACGGCGGCCTTCCCGATGAATATCTCGGGGCGAGTCAACACGGCCCTGAACCTGATGGTGTTTATTGGCGCCTTTGGCCTGCAATGGGGGTTTGGCACCGCCGTGGAAGCCTTTGCGGCCAGCGGTCTGAGCCGGGCTGACGCTTTTCGCACCACGCTGGGTAGTCTGCTTGTGATTCAGGTGCTGGCGTTTGCCTGGTTTTTGATTCCCGTGGCCCGCCCATCGCCACTGGCCCGCGCGGCGTGACTTTGACGGCGCGGCTTACTTGACCAGCTGATTGAGCTGGATGATGGGCAGCAGCACGGCCAGCACAATCAGCATCACCACCACACCCATCGCCACAATCAGCAAGGGCTCCAGCATCGTGGCCAAAGACATGGCCCGGCGCTGCACCTCGGTGCTGAGTTGCTTGGCGGCGCGTTGCAACATCATCGGCAGCTGCCCGGTCTGCTCGCCCAGGCGGGCAAACATGGCCAAAAGCCCCGGAAATCGTTTTTTCTGCGCCAGCGCAGAGGCCAGTGGTGCGCCTTCGCGCACCAGAACCAGCGCATCGAGCGCGTCGGCGCGCATGGCCCGGTTCGACAGCGTCTCAGCTGCGGCCTGCAAGGCCTTCAAAATGGGCACGCCAGCCGCTGCCAACATGGCCAACGTGCTGGCAAAACGCGCGGTGTTGTAGCTGCGGGCCAGTGTGCCCAGCACCGGCACTGTCAAAAACGCCGCATCAAACTTCTCTCTGAACGCGGCTTGGGCCAACGCCACCCGGGCCGCCACGGCCGCGCCCATCAACGCCAGCAGCATCAACCAGCCATAGCTTCGCACCACATCACTCACGTTGATCATGATGACGGTGAGTAAAGGCAGCGCCCGCTTGCTGCCAATAAACACTTGCGCCACTTGCGGCACCACATAGGTCACCAAAAAGATCACGATGACGATGGCCACCACGGTCACGATGGCAGGGTAGGCTGCTGCGCCAATGAGCTTGGCTTTGAGCGCTTGCTGCTCTTCCAGGTCGTCAGCCAGCCGCTCCAGCACCAACCCAAGATCGCCGCTTTGCTCGCCCGCCCCAATGACAGCGCCAAAAATGGGGGAAAACTCACGTGGGTGCTGCGCCAGTGCTTTGGCAAAGGTCGAGCCGCCATTCACCTCGGCGCGCAGGGTGGCCACCAAATGCCGTTGCGCCTCGGTTTCGGCCTCATCCGAGAGTGAACTCAATGCCCGCTCCAGCGGCAGACCGGCGGACACCAGCCCGGCCAGTTGACGTGTCCAGATGCTCAGGCCTGTGGCATTGAACGCCCGGCGTTTAAAGCCGCTTTGCCCCGCCGCTTGGGCGTCTCCCGCGCTCACCGACTCAACCTTGATTGGGACGAGCGCCTGGCCGCGCAAGGTGCCGCGCGCGGCCTTGACGGAGTCGGCGTCGATCACGCCCTTGCGGGTCTCGCCATCGGCCGTGAGGGCTTCAAAGGAATAAACAGGCACGGTGCGGCGCTTTTCTAGTCGCGGGTCACGCGGATCAGTTCTTCGCGCGAGGTCACGCCGCTTTGCACCAGCCGCTCGCCGTCTTCGCGCATCAACACCATGCCCGCAGCCTGTGCAGCGTGCCGGATGTCGGCCTCAGAGGCTTTGTTGTGAATCTGGGCGCGAATGGCGTCGTCGGTAGCCAGCAGCTCAAACACGCCGCTGCGTCCGGCGTAGCCGGTTTGGCCGCACTTGTCGCAGCCTGCCCCCTGGCAATGCGTGCACAGCTGGCGCACCAGCCGCTGCGCCAGCACACCCAGCAGGGATGAGCTGAGCAAAAAAGGCTCCACGCCCATGTCGGTGAGCCGGGTGACGGCACTGGTGGCGTCGTTGGTGTGCAGCGTGGCCAGCACCAAATGGCCGGTGAGCGAGGCCTGAATGGCGATCTGCGCCGTCTCAAAATCGCGAATCTCGCCAATCATGATCACGTCCGGATCTTGGCGCAGGATGGCGCGCAAGGCTTTGGCAAAGGTGAGGTCGATCTTGGCGTTGACCTGGGTCTGTCCGACGCCAGCCAGCTCGTACTCAATCGGGTCTTCCACCGTCATGATGTTGCTGCGGCTGGTGTCCAGCCGGCTCAAAGCGGCGTACAGCGTGGTGGTTTTGCCGGAACCTGTGGGGCCGGTGACCAGCACAATGCCGTGTGGCTGCGCAATCAGTTTCTGGAATCGGGCTAGCACATCGCCTTGCATGCCCAGCCCTTCCAGGCTCAACTTGTTGCCCGATTTGTCCAACAGACGCAGCACGGCACGCTCGCCGTGGGCGCTGGGCAAGGTGCTGACGCGCACATCCACCGCCCGGGTGCCGATGCGAAGCGAGATGCGTCCGACTTGCGGCAGGCGGCGCTCGGCACTATCGAGTTCAGCCATGATCTTCAGCCGGGAAATCAGGGCCGCGTGCAACGCGCGGTTGGGTTGCACCACCTCGCGCAGGCTGCCGTCCACCCGAAAGCGCACGCTGGAGTGGCGTTCGTAAGGCTCAATATGAATATCACTGGCGCCGTCGCGCGCGGCCTGCGTCAGCAAGGCGTTCAACATCCGAATGATGGGGGCGTCGTCGGACGTCTCCAACAAGTCCTCGATGGCGGGCAGGTCTTGCATCATGCGGGTCAGGTCGGCCGCACTTTGCACCTCGCTGACCACCGCTGCCGCGCTGGACTCGCCCTGCGCGTAGGCGGCACTGATGCGCTGAATCAGTGCCTGCGGCGCCAGCGCCAGCACCTGAGCGGCCGGATATTTGCGCAACACCTCACTGACGGCGCTGGCACCCGAGTCGGGGTGCAGGCACAGGGTCAGCGCGTGCGCGTCTGCCTCCAACAAGAGCTGGTGGGTGCGGGCAAAGGCGTAAGGCAGCGGGTAACGCATGGTGGCTCAGGGCTTGGGAACAATCACCACCGCCGGGTTCGCATCGGTGGGAACCATGGCACTGGGGTTGGCGGCCGACTTGGGCGTCAACGCGGGCAAGACGGCGGCTTCATTGATGGGCACAGTGCGACTGGGCACGGGTTGTCCGTCACGCTGGCCGCTTCGCATCAGGTCGTAGCGGTCCACCGACAAACGCTCGGTGGCACCGGCGTCACGCACCACCACCGGGCGCAAAAACACCATGAGATTGGTTTTCTTGCGGGTGCGGGCCTCGCTCTTGAACAGGTTGCCAAACAGCGGCACATCCCCCAGGCCCGGCACTTTTTCCTGGTTGCCGGAGTATTCATCTTGCAGCAAGCCGCCCAACACCACAATGTTGCCGTCTTCCACCAGCACGGTGGACTCGATGGTGCGCTTGTTGGTCGTGGGGCCGTTGGTGGCGTTGACGGTGGAGGCTTGCACATTGGAGACCTCCTGGTAAATCACCAGTTTCACCGTGCCGTTTTCGCTGATCTGGGGTTTGACCTTGAGCGTCAGCCCCACGTCTTTGCGCTCAATGGTTTGAAACGGGTTCACCGTGGCCGAACTGCTGCCGGTGTTGGTGAACTGGCCGGTGACAAAGGGCACGTTTTGGCCAATGACGATCTTGGCTTCTTCGTTGTCCAGCGTCAGCAGGTTCGGTGTCGACAAGACGTTGCCCGAACCGGACTCCTCCAGAAAGCGGGCCAAAAAGCCCAGCACGTAAACCCCATTGGTCTGGTGCGCCACGCCCGCGTTCAAGCCGCGCGCCACAGACGGCGTGCCACTGGCAATCGACGTGGACAGATTGATGATGTTGCTGATCGACGAACCAAAGTTGGTACCCAACAAGCCAATGTTGCTGCTGCCCGAGTTGCCCAAAGCACCCTGCCACTGAATGCCGAATTCAGCGGCTTGGTCGGCGCTGACTTCAGCAATCAAGCTCTCTACAAACACCTGCGCCCGGCGGGTGTCCAGCTGGTCAATCACAGCGCGCAACTGGCGGTACTGCGGTTCGGGCGCGGTGATGATGAGTGAGTTGGTCGGCGTGTCGGCTTGCACTTGACCGCCGGACGTGGCGGTAGCAGGCGCAGCGGCGCTGGCAGCACCGGGGGCGGAAAGTGAGGTGGTCGCAGCCGTCGAGCGGGACGCTTCGCCGGAGAGGGCCGCGCGCAGCGTGGCCGCCAGCTTGGTGGCGTCGGCATTCTTCAGGTAGACCACATGAATATTGCCGGTGGCGCCGCCGCTGCCGGGGGCAGTGGGCTGGTCCAGCTTTTCCACCAGCGACTTCACCAGCGCCACACGGGCGGAGTTGGCGGCGCGCAGGATCAAGGCGTTGGAGCGTGGCTCGGCAATCAAGGTGGTTTTAAACGAGGTATCCGCCTGACCGGGCACCCCTGCTCCACCCGAGCTTGAGGACTCGATCAAACGCAACACCAGCGGCGCCAGATCGGCGGCAATGGCGTGTTTCAGGGGCAGCACCTCCACGTCCGTGGCGTTGGACACGTCCATGGCAGCAATGATGCGCGCCATGCGGCGCAGGTTGTCGGCGTAGTCAGTGATCACCAGCGAGTTGTTGCCGGGATTGACGTTGATGGTGTTGTTGGGGCTGATGAGTGGGCGCAGCACCGGCACCAGATTGTTAGCAGACTCAAAGTTCAGGCGAAAAATCTGCGTCGTGATCTGGTTTCCCACGGTGCCACCGAGTGGGCTGTCGCTCACCGTGACAGCGCCGCTTTGCAGCTTGGCATCGGCTTCGGGCACCACTTTATAAAGCCCGGCCGACTCCACCATGGTGAAGCCTTGCAAGCGCAAGGCGGCCAGAAACTGATTCATGGCCACGGTGGGTGACACCGGTTTTTCGGTTACCAGGGTGATTGTTCCCTTGACGCGGGGGTCCACCACCACGTTGGCGCCCGAGATGGTGGCCATGGTGCGGGCCACGGCGTCGATCTCGGCATTGCTGAAGTTCAGCGTGATGGGTTCACCGCGTTTGGCCACGCTGGCCACCGGCACTTGCGCGAAAGAATTGATAGAAAAAAGGCCTGTAGCGCCCGTTAATAAAGCGAAGACAGCTATAGAAACAATAGTGTTTCTGCCGGGTTGGGCCGGTCGGATTGGCATGCAAAGTTTCATAGGTATCAGCCCAGGGTGATGAGGGAGCGCGCGCCGTCGCGTCGTCCCAAAATATTCAGAAGATTGGACAAGGCGTCCAGCCGGTCCGGGGCGGCTCGGGCCTCCCCTTGAAATCGCAGTCTGGCGCCCACCCATTGACCCTGGCCCGAAAGCAGCAGGCTGCCCTCCAGGGTTTCCAGTGAGAAGCCGGGCGCGGCCCCGCCTTGCAAAATCAGGCGGTAGCTGCCCATGGGTCTGAGGGTTGACAAGCGGGACGACAGGTGCTGCGCGTCCAGCTGGGCGCGTCCGGCCAAGACCATTCGGCCCTGCTCCCACTCCATCACCAGTCCCTGCGTGGAGAGCAGCAACTGGCCTTCAGGTTGCACCGTATTCCAGGGTGTCCCCAGCCCACTCAGCAAGAGCGCAGGCCATTGCGACAGGCTGTCTGCCACCACCACCTTGGCGCCATTCCAACGCGGTTGCACGCCGATACGCCACGGCGCTTGGGTGCAGCACTCGGCCGTCAACTCAGCGGCCAGTCCCGTCAGCGCCGGGCGCAATTGCCAACTCAGACGCCCCGGCAAGGTGGCGGCATCCAGGCTGCCCGCCCCACCCGTCAAAGTCACCCGGCCCGAGCCTTGCCAAACCGTGCCGCGCACCTGTTGAAACGTCACCCGCCCCTGGCTGGCTTGCTGCACCGCGCCCGTCAGCCAGCGCGCCGGGGCCTGCCACAACAGCGTCAAACCAAGCCCGAGCAAGGCGCCCGCCCACGCCCAGCGCCAAGGCGCAGGGAGTCGGGTCAAGACAGAGGTGCGGGCCATGGGTGAGTGGCTAGCGCGCGTTCAAGCTCAAAACGAGGGTGCCATCCCAAGTGCCTGCCGCGTTGCGAACCAACTTGGCTTCACTGGGCACGGCCCGTGCGTTTTGGCGCGCCGTGGACAGCCATTGCGCCAAGGCATCTGGCGACAAACCCTTCACGGTGACGCGAACCTGGTCACCGGCGTTAGTCATTTGCACCGCCGCGCCCAGGGGCGCCACCGAGGCTTCCAACATGCGACGCGCGTCCGCCTCGTTGATACGGGGCTTGGCCTGCAGCGCCTTCGCCTGCACTTGGAGTTCTTGCATTTGCGACCACTGAGCCTCCAGCGCACTGCGCTGCTGGTCGGTGGTTTTGAGCCGGTTCAGGGCAGGCGCCAGGCCCACCCACCACAACAAGGCCAGGCCCACCACAGCCGCCGCGATTTGCAACAGGCGTTGCTCGCGCCGGGAGGTGCTGCTCCAACGGGCTTGAAAAGTCGCCAACGCACTCATGACGCGCCCCCTTGCTTCACCACCACTTGCGCACCGTCCTGTCGGGCCGTGTAGCCCTGGGCTTTGAGCTTGAAGCTCAGTTGCTCCATTTCTTCAGGGCGCAGTGTCACGCCCTGCAGGCGCAACTCACCCGCTCTGAATTCAATAGCGGCTACCGTAGTCTGGTCGGGCGCTACAGCACTAAATACATCTAAAAGTGTTTCCAGATCGCGTCCGGTCACGTCGCCACTGGCTTGCTGCAAGGCAGCGACCTCGCGCGCCATTTGCAGCGGGGCATCGACCACCACGCGCACCTTGGGAAAGGTGTCGGTGAGCACCGCTTGCACGGCTTGGCGCTGCGATTGGACCAGCGCGCGCTCTTTCCAGGCCCAGGCGTTCAGGCCCAAGAGATTCACCGCCAGCAAGGCAATCAGCGCCACACGGGCGGCGCGCCAGGCGGGCGCATGCCAAAACTGCTGCAAAGCACCCCGGCCACGCTTCAGAAAACGGGCCTGCCCGGAGTTCACCAAATCAAATTGCGCCAAATCCCAGGTCGACCGGGCGGCTTGCAGGCTACGCTGGGCGCCGGGCTGCAAAGTCACGGTGCGGTGAAGCAACTGCTCTGCCAGCCCCAGCACAGCGGGTTCAGCCACCACGGCCTGCTCCGCCGGCCAGTCCAATAGAGCAACAGTGGCGCCTGACAGGGGCCACACGGTCACGCCTCCCCTGGCAGTCAACACCAGTTGTGCTTGCTCAGGCGTGCCCATCACGTACAGGGTGTCCGCCAGCGAACCAGGGGTGAACTCGGGCACGATCCGGCTCACCGGGCGTGCGGCTTGCTCCAGCGCCTGCAGGGCCGCCTGCAGCCAAGCGCGCTCACACACAGCCACCCACACCGGTGCGTCAGCACGGGCGTCGGGCGCCAGGGCAAAGTGCAGCTGGGTGCAGTCATCCAGCAGTTGATCTTCCAGCAGGCCCTCCAGCACCGCGCGAAGGCGACCGGTGCCACTGTCTTGCAAGCGGCCTCGCGGCAACACGCCCTTGGGCAGGGTGATCTGGTGCCAGGACAGGTGACGGGCAGGCACCATGGCCACCACCTCGTCGGCGGCGGGCAGCAAGGCGGGCGGCGCACTGGACTGCGCGCTGGCCACGTTGCCGTCCGCGCTCAGTACGTAGTCGAGCGGCGTGGCGGCATCGGCCAACTCATTGGCAAGGGTGACGATCAGGGTGGTCATGGGTGGTCAGGGCAAGGTGCGGATCATTGTAGGGGGCGGTTTAGCGCCGCCACCCCGCGCTGGCGCCACAGAACATTCACATTCAAACCGTCTCGCTGCACCATGGAAACCTCTTGCACCGTGGTCTGTCCAATGCGAAGCTGGCCCCTGACCTCAAAGTAGCGGGAGGCCACGCTGTGCGAGCTGTCATCGGTCTCCACCAGCGGCTGGCCACTGGCGGCACTGACATCGGCCAGTGAGGTCAGGTGCTTGGTGGCCCGCGCGCTGACCAGGCGGCGCGCGTCGGCCAGTTGCAGCGAAGGCAAACTGGCATACACCACCTCAAGCGGCGCCGTGTTCAGATTGACCGGCGTGGCCACCGGCAACACGGTCACAAAAGGGCGCAACATCTCGACCGACGCCGCAGACAAGCCCAGCCAGCCCAGCTGATTCACATCCTGAGGCATCAGTGCAGCATCTCGACCCGCCGTGGCATCACCGGACGGGCCCGTCGGCGGGCTGGGTTGTGCCTGCACCAGACGATCCACCATCAGATCCAACTCCAGCGGCGCCAGCCCCAGGTGCTTAAACAGGCGCAAAAAGGCCTGGTAGCTGGCGGCATCCCGCTTGCCGCTTTGAACCAGATTGCTCACATTCAGGCGGGACTGCAGGTCGGTGATCTGCCCCGCCAGAAAAGCCTCCTGCGACTCATCGGCGGCCAGGGCGTCGCTGCGGTCTGCTGCCAAAAAAGTGGACAAGCGGGCGGGCTCCAGTGGCACAGCCCATGGCTCGGCCAGGTGGTCTGCACCTCCTTTGCGGGCATCCTCGCGCAAAATCAAGCGCGCCCAATCCAGCGCACCCACCAGCACCCAAGAGGACGCAATGCGGCTGCGCTCGGCCGCCTCCACCTCCACCCCGCGCCACTGCTGCCACAGGGTGGCGGACGCCAATGACGCGACCAGCACCACGGTGAGCATGGCGGTCAAAATGGCAGCCCCCATCTGGGCTCGTGGGCCAGACGAGCGTCGGGACAGGCACACCAACTCGGTCATTTGCCGCCCCCCAGACCGGGTCGAACCCAGTCGCGGGTGATCTCGCCACTGATGGCCTGCCCGGCTGACAGTTGCAACACCAACCGAACCCCGTCAGGCACCACTTGGGCGTTGCTGCCAGCAACCGCGTCATTCGCGCCCTCGCTGGACAAGGGGTTGCTCCAGGCGTCGCCCCTGTAGTAAAAAATTTGCCATTGGTCCAGCGGGGCAATGGGCACCTCCCGCAGCCGGTCTTCGTCACTGGGGTTCTGGGCCCACAGACCGGCTTTCTGCCATGCCAGTTGCAAGGCAGCCCGCGTGGTCACCGGCGGCGACTGCCAGCGCAACCACTGGCCCACACCGCCAATGCTGCGCCGCGACCAAGCCACCACGGTCAGGCCTTCGCCCGGTTGGACGCTGCTGCTTCGCACCACGCGAAGTGCCCGGCCGTCCCACTCCAGGCTGGGCAGGCCCGGCTGGCGCGCCAGGGCATCCAGATCCGCGCCCCACTGGGCCAGGCCGGCTTGCAAAGTCAACACCTGATCGGAATGCTTTCGCACTTGCGCCTGGGCCCGGGTCATGCCGTCCAGGCCGCGCCAGCTCAGCACTGCCATCACCGCCATGATGGACAAGGCCACCAGCAACTCAATCAGGGTGAAGCCTTGGTGGGCGCGAGCGCCGTGTTGGAGCGCCCGCATCAGTAGCGCCCCACGATGGTGGAGAGGCGCAACAAGGAGGCTTCGCCCTCCAGCACCTGAACGTCCACCCGGTGAAAATTGGGGTTGGGCGTGCTGCGCACCGTCAACCGAACCGCCAAGGCTTTGCCCCCCTGAGCGCAACTGACCTGCGTGTCCCCCACGCCCGGCATCTGGCGGGTGAGGCGCACTTTGATCAATTCGTTTTCGGCGCACACATGCGCCAGCAACATGTCGGACTGGCGCTGGGCGTGGCGTGTCAGGGCCGAGGTGGCTTGCGTGCCGGCCATCAAGGCAATGGCCACAATGCTGAGCGCCACCAGCACCTCGATGAGCGTGAAGCCGCGCTGGGCGCCCATCCAGCCTCGCTTGAGGGGGGTCATGGCCGCAGGGGTTGAAGCGAAAACGGCCGTACCCCGTCCGTGGACAGGCTCACTTGGCGCCCCGCTTGGCTGCGCGACACCAGCACCACCTCTTGGGGCCCAATGATCGGGTCTGGCCCCAAAAGCAGCCGGGGAGAGCCGACCACCGCCGTGTCAGCGTCCAGCCACGTCTGCGGCAAAGGCGGTGCATCGCCTTCATTGGCAGGCAGCCCCTCAAACCGAAAGCCGGCCACCGTGGGTTGCCAGCGCACCGGCAAGCCGGTGGCACGGGAACGGGCCCGCGCTGTCTCCAGCAAAGCCGCCAGCCGCTGGGCGTCCCGGTCAAGCTGCACCTGAGTGTTGTCCCGCAGGGCAAAGCCCACGCCGGCCGAGGCCATGGCCACGATGGCCATCACCACCAGCAGCTCCAGCAGCGTGAACCCGGCGCTACGGCTGCCAGGAACCGATGTCCGCATCATTGCCCTCGCCGCCGGACTGGCCGTCGGCCCCAAACGACATCACATCCACCTCGCCCTTGATGCCAGGGTTCAGAAACACATAGGGCCGCCCCCATGGGTCGTTGGGCAAGAGATCCAGGTAGGACTTCCAGTTAGGCGGCACGGGGTTGGCGCTGGGCTTCGTCAACAAAGCCTGCAGACCTTGCTCACCCGTGGGGTAACGCTGGTTATCCAGCTTGTAGAGCTTGAGCGCCTGCATCAGGTTGTTGACATCGGTTTTGGCCGCCGTCACGCGGGCGTCATCGGCCCGGTTCAGCACGTTGGGCACGATCAACGCGGCCAGCACACCAATGATCAACAACACCACCATCAACTCGATCAGGGTGAAGCCGCGCTGAGCCAAGCGGCGGGGCGAAACAAGGGCAATGGGCATGATGAATGGGGCCGCTCTCAAAGGTAAGGGCTTCCATGATAATCGCGCCATGCAGACAAACGGACCCAACATTTGGTGGTTACGCACCAGCACCTTGTTGCTGGCGGCCTTGGCCGCGGGCAGTGCCACGTTTTGGGCCCTTCGCTGGATGGCCCCGCCCCCCGCTCGGGCAAGCGCAGAGATCGGCGCCAACACGCAAGCGCCAGCCAATCCGCAGGGCATCGCCCGGCTGCTGGGGGGTGGGCGCACCGACCCCGTGACCGCCGCCAGCAGCGCTGTGGTCAGCGAATTCAAGTTATTGGGCGTGGTGGCCAGTCCGTCTGAGACGGGTTATGCCCTGATTGCGGTCGGCGCCTTGCCGGCCAAGCCTTTCCGGGTGGGCGACGCGGTGGATGAGGCCCTGGTTCTGCAATCCGTGGCGCCGCGCAGCGCAACACTGGGGGCCACGCGCCGTGGGCCAGCGGCTCAAATTCTGGAACTGCCGCCGCTGGCGCGCCCGTAAACACTGTTACGTTGTTTGAGCAGATCGTTTGACCTAGCGCAAGCACGCAGCGGCGAATCGTTCTCACACTGAGTTGCTTTAACCCAGCGCCTCAGCGACAAGGCCAGCCACTTGGACCGCCCTGATCGACCGACCGGCGCCGCATGGGCCAGACCTGCTGGCCCCAGTACACCATGTCACAACCCGATACGCCTAACCCCGTTGCCATGAACGCTCTCAACAAGCGCCGAAGTCACGACCCCCGGCATCCGTTCAGACTGCTTGAACTCCCGCCCCAAGAGGTGGTCTCTGGCACCTTGGTGGCTGACGGCTTTCAAGCCGACGACGTCAGGCCTGTGGGCGACATGCGGGAAACCTGCCCGCATTGCCCGGGCATGGCGCTGAAGCTGGTGCTGCGGCGCGACCATGTGATTCGCCCGCACCTGTTTTGCCCGCAATGCACCCGTTGCTTTGACGCCATTGATGCCGATGGCGTCTCGGCACTGACGTTTTACGAGATGCCGCCCGAACTTTGAAAGGGCTGGATTAGCCTGCGGCCAGTTCCAGACGCATGGCGTCCACCACGGCCTTGTAGTCGGCTTTGCCAAAAATGGCGCTACCGGCCACAAAGGTGTCGGCGCCGGCATCCGCCACGCGGCGAATGTTGTCCACCTTCACACCGCCGTCCACTTCCAGGCGAATGTCTTTGCCGCTGGCCGTGATGCGTTTTCGCACGTCTTCAATCTTGCGCAGCGCCGAGTCAATGAAGCTCTGCCCGCCAAAACCTGGGTTGACGCTCATGATCAGGATCAGGTCAATGTCCTCAATCACCCAGTCCAGCACGTCCAGCGGCTCGGCGGGGTTGAACACCAGACCGGCCTTGCAGCCTTTGGACTTGATAGCCTGGATGCTGCGGTGCACGTGGCCCGAGGCGTCCGGGTGAAAGCTGATGTAGTCCGCTCCGGCATCGGCAAATGCGGCGGCCAGTGCGTCTACGGGCTGAACCATCAAATGGACGTCAATGGGCACGGCCACACCAGCGGCGGTCTTGGCGTGCGGCTTCAAGGCACTGCAAATCATCGGCCCAAAAGTCAGGTTGGGCACGTAGTGGTTGTCCATCACATCAAAGTGAATCCAGTCACTGCCGGCGGCGATGACGTCTTTGAGTTCTTCACCCAGACGGGCAAAGTCGGCGGACAAAATGGAGGGGGCAATGCGAAAGGTCATGGCAGTAGTGGGTTTAAGTCAGCAAGGAAAGCCGGGGAGGCCAGAAGGGGCACTTCGAATCGGTATTTTCGCAGGTAGCATTGCGCCATGTCCAAGTACCAATTCCGCGTTGAAGTAAAGCCCGCTTACCAGGCCGACCAGTCGGCCCCTGAGCAGGGCATTTACGTCTTCTCTTACACCATCACCATCACCAACACCGGCCAGGTGCCTGCGCAGCTGATTTCGCGCACCTGGAACGTGAACGACGCCAACGGCCACACCGAGCGGGTCCGCGGACTGGGCGTGGTGGGCCAGCAACCCCTGCTCAAACCCGGCCAGGCCTTTGAATACACCAGCGGCACCCATCTGCGCACGCCCACCGGCACCATGCACGGCAGCTTTTTCTGCGTCGCTGAAGACGGTGAAAAATTTGACGCTGACGTGCCCATGTTTGTGCTGGACGCGCTCAGCGCCAGCGGTGGCACCCGCACCCTGCACTAAGCCATGGGCGAGTTTGACCTGATCGAGCGTTTTTTCAAACGCCCACCGCGTCAGGCCACGGTCGGTATTGGCGACGACTGCGCCATCCTGCAACCCCGCCCCGGCACCCAACTGGCCATTTCCAGCGACATGCTGGTCGAAGGTCGCCACTTCCTCAGCACCGTCAACCCCCGCCACTTGGGCCACAAAGCACTGGCCGTGAACCTGAGCGACCTGGCCGCCTGTGGCGCCAAGCCGCTGGCCTTCACCCTGGCGCTGGCCCTGCCCCGCGCGGACGAAGCCTGGTTGGGACCCTTCTCTGAAGGCCTGCTAGCACTTGCCGACGAACACGACTGCGAGCTGATTGGGGGCGACACCACCCAAGGTCCGCTGAATATTTGCATCACCGTCTTTGGCGAAGTCCCGGTCATCAACGGCCGCTCGCAAGCGCTGCTGCGTTCCGGCGCCAAAGCCGGCGACGACCTTTATGTAAGCGGCACGCTGGGCGATGCCCGACTGGCGCTGGAGGTGTTTCGTGGCACCGTGTCGGTGCCCGCAGCCGTGTTTGACGCGGCCCGCCTGCGGCTGGAAGCCCCCTCCCCCCGCGTGGCGCTGGGCCAAGCGCTGCGCGGTGTGGCCACCAGCGCCATTGATGTCAGCGACGGCCTGCTGGGCGACCTTGGCCATATCCTGAAGCAATCCGGCGTGGGCGCCACCGTTGATGCCGACATTGCTACAGAGTTAATAGCTGCTCGTGCACACTACACGGGCGCTGAAGCACTAAATGACCTTGAAATCGACATCTCCCAATGGCGCCGCTGGGCGCTAACCGGCGGCGACGACTATGAGCTGTTGTTCACTGCACCGCCCGCCGCCCGGGAGGCCGTGGCCAGCGCCGCCCGGGACAGTCAAACCCTGATCACCCGCATCGGCCAGATTGACGCTGCACCCGGCGTCCGACTCGTTGACCGCGGCGCTCAGGCTGTCGACAACTGCTTTTCGTCCTTCGACCACTTTTTATGAAGCGCTGGCTGCCTTGGCTTGCCGCACTACTGTGGTCCATCGCAGCACTGCCGGCGCTGAGCAGCAGCTCGTCCTTGCAAGCACCCACGGTGGTGGTCTCGGCGCCCGACACCGATGCGCTGCCGCTGACACCCTACCTGGACGTGCTGCGCGACCCAGGGCACCAGCTGACGCTGGCCGACATCCAAACCCCCGCCCAGGCCGCCCGCTTCGTTGCCGCAGGAAACGCAGGTGAATCCCTCAATCTGGGGTTTGGCGACGACGCCATTTGGCTGCGCCTGACTCTTCGCAATGACAGCACCCGGGCGCTGGACCGCCTGCTTGAATTGGGCTACGCCCGCCTCGGCCCCATTGAGTTCTACCAGCCCGATGCCGCAGGTGTCATGCAAGCTGTGCGCACCGGCATCACCCAGCCCTTTTCGACCCGGCCGTATGCCAACCGCTTCTTTGTTTTTCCCCTCACCGTGTCAGCGCAAAGCCAGCAAACGGTTTACCTTCGCGTCCAGTCCACCAGTTCGCTGCTGATACCGGCCAAGCTCTGGAGCCCTGCCCGCTATCGCGTCTATGAGCGACGCGACTACGCTGCGCAAGCCGCCTACTACGGCATCATGGGCACGGTACTACTCTTCACCTGGTTGATGTACCGGGCCGCAAGAGACGCCAAGCTGCTGCTCTACCTGGCGTTTGTCGCCAGCACGGCCGTGACCCTGGCCGCCGAGAATGGCCTGGGTGATGAATTTTTGTGGGGCGATGCCACACGTTGGTCTGTCATCTCTTCCATGGTCGGTTACACCCTGTCCATGGCTCTGTTGCTGCTGTTCACGCGCCGGTTGCTCGACACGCCAAGTTGGATGCCCCATACCGACCGTGGCATTCAAGTCATGGCGGCGGTGCTGCTGGGCGCTCCGCTGGCGTTGGCATGGTCGTTTTCAACCTTCCTGTTGCCTTACATCGCGCTCTTTGTGGTGATGGGCTTGTTGATCCTCTACGTTGGCATTCGGGGAAGCTGGCGCCGACAGCGCGTGGCTTATTTCTATTTGGCGTCATTTGCCATGCTCGCAGTAGGCGGCTTGTTGTACATTTTCAGAACCGTTGGGCTGATTCCGTCGCACTTTTGGACCGTGCGCAGCCTGCAAATCGGTTCTGCGCTGCAAATGCTGTTTTTGGCCCTGGCACTGGCGGACCGGTACCGTGAACTGCTGCTCGCCAACCAAGCCGCCAATGCCGCCGCCCTGCTCGCCCAGCGTGAACGCTTGGACGCCCTGCAATCCTCTGAACAAACCCTGGAGCGCGCCGTGGCCTTGCGCACCCAACAACTCGAACAAGCCAACCAACAACTGGCCACGCTCAGCACCACCGATGGGCTGACCGGCATTGCCAACCGCCGTCAGTTTGACGACCGATTGGACCAAGAGTGGGCCCGAGCCGCCCGCGCCGGGCAACCGCTGGCTGTGCTGATGGTGGACGTGGACTGGTTCAAAAAATACAACGACCACTACGGCCACCCGGCGGGCGACGAATGCCTGAAGCAGATTGCCCATGCGCTGTCAGAAACAGCGAGCCGCTCAGGTGATCTCGCAGCACGCTACGGCGGCGAAGAATTTGCCGTGATTGCCCCTGCCACCAGCGGCCCCGAGGCACTCCACCTGGCGCAACGCATGATCCTCACTCTGCAATCACTGGCCTTGCCCCATGCCCTGTCAGAGTTTGGCCAGGTAACAATCAGCATTGGCGTGTCATCCCTCATTCCCTCGCCCGCCAACTCTCCCCAGCACCTGACCAAGTCCGCCGACCTCGCCCTCTACAGAGCCAAAAGCCTGGGCCGCAATCAAGCGGCAGGACTGGAGCCTAAAACCGCTGCAGATTCAACCTGAGCAGTCAACCCACGTCGTCTTCGTTGCCCGCCACGACCACCGTGTAGCCGTTCGGGTCACGCAACCAGAATTCGCGGTGATGCGCCAGGGGGTTGACCTTGATTGGATCCAGAACGTCTGCCCCTTGCGCCAAGGCCCGCTCATAGGCCTTGACCACGTCGGCATCGTGAAACCAAAGCACCACGCCGTTGCCGTAGGGCTGTAGAGCCGGGTCGCCCAGGTGGGCATGGTCGTGGGCGTCCCAGCGGTGCAGTTGGAGCACCAACTCGTTGTTCGCCAGCAGTCGCTCGTACTCCGCACCGCCATGCCCGCTGGTCAAGCCAAGCACACGCTGGTACCAGGCGCTCGTGGCCTGAACGTCTCGCACGGCAATCAGGGGTTGTGGTTTCATGGCGCACCTCTGCTGACCTCAAGGGCCAGTCGATCCAGGTTCTGCTCGTTGGCAGACTCCAGAAATTG
>JBBKVN010000520.1:0-2759 GCA_037968455.1 Rhodoferax sp. | reverse complement strand
TTTGCCATCATTGGCTTGGTGTACTACGTAACGGCGGACAACAAACCAGCAGCTGGTGCTGTGAATCTTGAAAAAGCCTTGGCCGCTCGTATTCAAAAGGTGGGAACAATCGAAATTCGGGATGCCAATCGCGTGCTCAAAAATGGTGAGGATGTCTTCAAGGCGCAGTGCGCGGCCTGCCATACGACCGGTGCAGCTGGCGCCCCAAAAGTGGGCGACACATCAGCTTGGGCACCAAGAATTTCGACAGGCTACGAGGCCTTGCTTGATTCGGCTCTTAAGGGTAAAGGTGCCATGGGTGCTCAAGGCGGCGGTGATTTCGAAACCTTGGAAATTGCTCGTGCTGTGGTCTATTTGGCCAATGCGTCGGGAGGGTCACTGGAAGAGCCCAAGGCACCTGCGGCACCGACCGAAGCCAAATAGTCTTATTGACTTCCAATAAAAAACCGGCGAAAGGCCGGTTTTTTATTGCCCTCTGGGACCCAGCCCCTTTGACAGCAACCAAGGTGCGCTACGCTTTTTGAAGCGCCTCAGGGCTTTTCTGAAAACTATATTGCAACTCAAAGTCATCTGACGCGGCCAATTCGGGCGACCAAATGCCTTGCTCAACGGCATCGGCCACATGCAACATGTCTGACGTATGGGCGAGACCGAAGCCGGTGTCTGCCTCAAAGTAGATCCGCCCAAGTTGGTCCATCAAGCAACGCTTAACCGCGGCGGGTCGACCTAAATGGTCTTCAACTGAAAAATTGCGTCCCACACGCCAAATCAAGGGGGTTGCTTCTAGCTCAACATAAACACGCTGTGGTCCGTTCTGAAAAAACCACTGTCCTTTGTCGTCGCAGTCGTAGTTGCGGCCAATGAAGTCAATGAGCTTTTCGTGCTTTAGCTGAGAGCCTTTGCTGGCAAGGGTGCCTCCGCAAAAAGGTCCCTGGGCTTGCGCTTGGTCATCCCGCATGAACCAGTTACCCCTCGCGTCCAGTCCCAACCAACCATAACAAGCGGGCACATTGGGCCACTTCAATAGGGCCTGTTTGACGATGTCATCCATGGATACGTACCTCATTGTTCGAAGCGTTCGTGAAGGAAACCTGGTTTGTCAGCCAGTGCCCCACCGAGTCCGGCATGCAACGCACGTGCCCAGGTGGCGCGCCTTGAGGAAACCCGACATGGCCACCCGCAGGCGGTTGCCATAGTGTGACCCATTTTCCAGCGTCACCCGGTTTGGGCAAACTCCACGCAGGAACGAAGGGATCGTTCTTGGCATTTACAACCAAAGCGGGTATGCGAATCTGATTGAGATGGGGCTTGGCCGACGCTCGCGTCCAATAGTCGTCAACATTCTTGAAGCCATGCAAAGGAGCGGTGAAGATATCGTCAAACTGGTACAGATCCCGCGCCGCGCCCAATGCCTCTGCATCAAACAAGCCTGGGTGCTGGGCCAGCTTCAATAGTGCCTTTGGTTTCATGGAGTTCAGAAACATACGGGTGTAAACCCAGCGGTTGAAGCCTCGCCCGATGGCTTGCCCGCTGGCGCACAGATCAACCGGCGAAGAGACGCTGGCAATGGCATCGACCACGCGACCGGCTTCGTCACCCATCTCTTCAGCCCAACGCAACAAGGCATTTCCCCCTAGCGAAACGCCGATGGCCAAAACAGGGCCACTATGCCTCTGGCGGATACGGGTCAGGATCCATCCCACTTCTTCAAAATCCCCCGAATGGTAGGCCCGGGGTCCCAGATTCAATTCCCCGCTGCAACCCCGAAAATGTGGCACGACAAACCCGCAGCCACGCTCACGCGCAAAGTCGGCGAACGCGTGGGCATAGTGGCTGGCGGATGATCCCTCCAAACCATGGAACTGGACGATAAGAGGCGCTTCGGCCGGTCCCACCTGCCAATCGACATCAATGAAGTCATGATCTGGCGTCGTCCAACGCTCTCGACGGTAGCTTGGCAATGCTCCGAACACTCGGCGGGAATACAGCGCTGGCCAAATGGTCTGCAAATTTCCACCAGGGAGCCATTTTGGCGCTACATAATTCATAGCATACTCCGCATACTGCTTAATGGGCTAACCCATTTTTTACCTTCAAACATAGTGATCGCATTCTTCGGTTCGAACAAAAATGACACAGCCACGGAAATTTGAAATCAACAACAAAATCGATGATCGAAAGGACGAACCCACTAACCCGATGTGTGAATGTAGGCGATGGCCCTCATTTTGCAGCCATTGCGTGACTTGTAGACGCCCTGCCAACGGGCGGCGCTCACCTTGCGCGAGAGCCAACCTCGTTGTGCTACCGTTGCGACTTCAAGTTGGAGGTTGTATGTCACGTTGGTTATTGATTTTGGTCACGATGGTTGGACTGCAAGGCTGTGGTTACAACGATTTTCAGCGTTTGGACGAACAAACCAAATCGGCCTGGAGCGAAGTGCTGAACCAGTACCAACGCCGCGCTGACCTGGTTCCGAATATCGTGGCGACGGTGAAGGGCGAAGCGGCCTTTGAACAAGAGACGTTGACCAAAGTGATTGAAGCTCGCGCGAAAGCAACTTCTATTCAGGTGACCCCCGAGACCTTGAACGATCCGGCCGCTTTTCAGAAATTTCAGGCGGCGCAAGGCGAGCTCGGGTCCGCGCTGAGCCGATTGATGGTGGTCGCAGAACAATACCCCAACCTGAAAGCCAACCAAGGCTTCTCCGACCTCCGGGTCCAGTTGGAGGGTACAGAAAACCGCGTGACCGTGGCACG
>JBBKVN010000519.1:0-7506 GCA_037968455.1 Rhodoferax sp. | reverse complement strand
GGTCGGAGCTGTACGAGCTGATCGGGCTCAGTGAATTTGAAGCGCTGGACGCCTCATTGATCGCCAGCGTGTTGCCCAAGCTGGGGGAGCACCAGCCGTAATATCGTTCTGAATTTCCCCTCGCCCAGCCTCAATGTAGGCGCTGGAGCGATCAGCCCTTAGCCCGGCTTGCGCTGGCCATGGCTTCCAGCAACGCCGTTTTGGCGGACTGCACATGGCGGCGCATCAAAATTTCAGCCATTTCCCCGTCGCGATGGACGATGGCATCCACGATGCGAATGTGCTCCCGCCACGCCTCGCGGCCGCGCCCCGGTACCGTGGCGTGAAGACGTCGGCAAAGCTTCAAGCGCGGATACAGTTGGTCGCACAACAACTCCGACAAGAGGGGGTTTCGGCTACCAATGGCAATGCGGCGATGGAAGTCACCATCAGGGTCCGACTGAAGGTAGGCGCCATGGTGGTCACGGGCAATCTCCTCACTGTGAGCTTCGACCAGCGTTTGCAGCGCACGGCGCTCGTCGTCATTCATGCCCGTGGCAGCCAGTCGGGCCGCCATGCCCTCCAGTGCCTCACGCACAGCGAGCAAGGATAAAAACTCGTCGGCGGTGGGCTCTGCCACCCGCACGCCTTGGTTCACGATATAGGTGACCAAGCCCAACTCTTGCAGCCGGCGAATGGCTTCCCGAACGGGGGCTCGGCTGGCGTCAAATCGCCGTGCAATGGCCGGCTCGCTCAACTTTTCACCCGGCGCCAACTGACCACCCACAATGTCGCGGGTCAACTGGTCATAAATCGTGGCGACAAGTCCTTTCCCGTCTGGATCGTCTTGAGTGGGTTCGTCAACGGGCATGGGGCGATTCTAAAGGTCGCTCCTGCCGCTACGTTGACCTGGACAACGGTGATGTGGACGTTGCTTCAACCCACGGACCGGGGGCGGCGCCTTCAATCGTCACCAGCGCGTCGTGCTTACAGTCCGTTGCTTCAGGCCACCCGCTGCCAGAACCACGCAGTAGCCAGCAGAGCCAACACCACCGAGACCCCTCGAACCACCACTTGCTCGTAGAGGGACCAACGCAACAAGGGTTGGGACAACAACACCCATAGGCTCACAACCAGCAATTGGCCAATCTCAATGCCCACATTGAAGCCAGTCAGCGCCCAGGGAAGTAAGCCTGAAGGCACTGCCGCTTCCTGTAACAAGCCTGCGAATCCAAACCCATGAATCAAACCAAACACCAGGGCCAATACGTCGGTACGCACCCCGGCAATGGGTCGAACGTTCAGCAGTGCAGTGACGATGATCGACAGCGCAATCATGGGCTCCACCCAGGCAAGCGAGGCGTGCAGCCAGCCCAGCGTGGCAATGATCAGCGTCACGGAATGTCCCAAGGTGAAGGCGGTCACGGTGCGAAGCAGATCAACCCAGGTGGCGCGCTGCGCAGACATCAGGTCGACGTGGGCGTGCCGACGAAAGGAGAACAATGCGCCCAACTTGAGCTGGAGCGGCAAAACCAATGCCAGCAGAAACGCCAAGTGGTCGTAGCCCTCCAACAAATGGTGCAGGCCCACAGAAAAGTAGTCCCTCAAGCTAGACCAGCGCCCTGCGGACGCCGGTTCCTGCAAGGCCATGGCACCCAGAGCGGCAGTCGCCCCTGCCGGCACAAGCACGATCCCCTTCGTTTGCTGAGGCGTCGCAGTGCTGAGCAGGTCCTGGCCGCCCAGCCTGCCCGACACCAGCAGGCGGTGCGATGCGTCCTGAGCCTTAAAAAGGGTGTAGCGCAACGTCAATCCTTGTTCAGAAGAACAAAGGGCTTGTGATGCCACCCGCAAATAAGCGCCATCACTGCGGCGTTCCACTCCGTCATATTGCCAATGCAGCTCGCAAGTCGGCGGGCCAGACGGCACTTCCAAACGAGCAGCTTCGTCAAACGAGGCCAGCGCCAAGGGCGTGACCGCCCTGATTTCCCCCCAAGTGACCTGCCCATCGGCATTGGCGTCCAATGGCAAGATCAGGTCCAGGTCTTTCAGCGCCACGGCGAGTTTCAGGCGGTAGTCGCGCAGGCTTGGCTTGGCCGCTTCGGACTGCGATGGCGCGAGGGTCACCTCCTGAACGTCCAGATAGGCGTCACTGCCCTTGTGCGCCCAGGCAGGTGACAGGCCCAGGCCGCACAAAACCAATGCCACGCCGGCAAACTTGGCCAGGCGGCTCACAGCGCCCCCCCGGTCGATGTTGGATTGCCCGACTTGAACGCATCCGTCAATCGCTTGTCTTGCAAGCCTGAGGCACGAATCATGGCTGCCAATGATTTCAGCGCAGCGTTGTCCTTGGCTTGACGGGCGCTTTCCACTGCCACCCACCAATCCAGTGGTTCTTTTTGCAATTGCAGGTTGGCCATCGCCATCCGAAGGGCTTCCACCGGTTCTTCATCCAGCCACAGGGCAACCAGCGCCAATTCCCGGCCATGCAGCGACGGGTCATCACCGCGCCGCACCAATTCGGCCGTGCGCATGCGAAGCGTCTCTCTTGCCTCTTTCCATCCAACTTGTCCCACCCGCTTCCACGCGGTGGCACGTCGCAACAGTACCGCGTCAGTTTCCGGCGCATCTTGGAGCGCGCTCAGTGCTTGGGCCGGTTGATTGAGCCCCAGCAACAAGTCACTGTAGGCAATGCGCGTGTACAAATCAGATGCCAACGCCAGACTTCGTTGAAACGCCCGGTCCGCCGGTTCACGTTGTCCGGCGCGATCAAGACCCTCGGCCAGCAACGACCACAACCAGCTTGCCTGGTCGGTATTGCTCACTTGACTCAACAACCTCTCGAAGCCGGCGATGGCGAGCTCATGTTGACCTTGCAAGGACCGGGTTTCCAGGCGGCAGGCAGCGGCATACAAGGCCTGCCCTGCTCTCGCTACTGCGTCACAGGCCAGCAAGGCATCGGCGTACCGGGCAGACAGGCGATGCAATGACGCCAGCGTCAGCCAACCTTGAGCATGGCCCGGCGCCCGGACCAACGCCGCCTCCAGAACGCGGCGAGCGGCTTCAAACTCATGGCGCCCTTGCTGCACGGTGGCCTGAAGCACAGCCAGTTCCACGGGCGCCAGGGGCAAATCCCACCAGGGTCCAAGCACCGCTTGCGCGCGCCCCCAATAACGGGTCTCCCCAGTCTGGCGCGCCATAGCGATGGCTTCTCGCGCGGCGCCAGCGGCCAGTTTCGGATCTGCAACTGCCGCTGGTGCCACGTTGGCAACCGCTCGTTGACGGGTGATGCTGGGCAACACCTCGACCACCACGTCATCAGGCCCAGGCGCCATCGTCGTTGCCGCCGACACCAGCGCAGGAACTGAGCACGCCATCAGGATGCCAACCAAGCCCATCTTTCTCAACATTTCAGACCTCAATCCTTGTGCCCTCATCGGGCTGGCACTCGCCTCATGAATAAAAATAGTCAGGCCGATTGCGGTGTCGGCCTGACAAGCCCTCGCCGCTTATGGAAACGGCGTCGGTTCCACGGTGTCGTCACCGGCCAAGGTCAGTGCATTCACATCGACCAGCTCGCCGTTTTCACTTGTACCCGTCAGCAAGGCGCTGATGTAGGTGAACACGGCTGGCGCACTCAAGTCCGTTGTGACACCCGTTTGGGCACCTACGGCATCCGAGCCCCCGCCGCCGCCGCCACAGCCAACCAGAAGTGCGGTGGCCATGGCCAGCGCCAGCCCGTGTTGTCGATTCAGTTTGATCATGATGTCTCCTTCGCTCAATGAATTAAGAACCAGCGTTCGGCGTATTGAGGTACGGGAACACGTTCAAGAAGGGCACGGTGGCCTGGTCGACAGCATCGTGGATGTCGGCCGACTGGGCGCCCAGTGGCACGCTTGAAGGCTTGCAGGCGGACGTCAGCCCAGCAACTCCTGGCACGCTGTTGAGTTTCAGGCCATCGTTGTCACCATTGATCACACACAGGCCACCCAGCATCGCAACCAGGGCAATATCCACCACGTCGTCTTTGGGACGGCGGCCGTTGGGGAAACCGGCCAGGTCCTTGGCATTGGCCAAGTTGGCTAGGCCGCCGACACGCAGCACTTCGCCGGCCACACCCAGGCGGTTCTGGTCAGCAAACGGCACAGGGGCAATTGCGGTGTTCAGTCGCAACACTTCAGAGGGTGTTGGGTTCGCCGGCTTGTTCACGCCGGTGATGCCTGTGAGAAAGGTCGTGATCAGATCGGTCCGCGGCAGGTTGGTGGGTGCCACGGCTGTGGCGCTACCGGCCAGCACCAGGCCCAGCAAGGCGGGCAAGGTGGGGTTACTCACGTAGGTGAGGAACTGGGTATCGTCTTTGGGTTGCGATGCGTTGAACTTGTCTTTGTCAGGCAGGCCAATCACCACTTCGTTCACCAGTGGGTTGCCCAGCCGGGACACTTGCGCCCAGGCACCACCGGACTTCTCGGCATTGCCGTTGCCAGCCATCGGGTTGCCGTTGATCAAACGCCCCTGGCGCAGGCTGGCAGTGGACCAACCACCAATGACCGTTTCAGACCCTGCGGTGAGGCAGCTTTTGTGAACTTCCATCGCGATGGAGGTGACATTGGTTTTTTGAACCGGGTGTTGCCCGCCCATGCCCACGGCATCTTTGTTGGCCGGATCCAGCAACACACCCACCGGTGCATTCACCAGGTCAAAAATGGTGCCCAGATTGACTGCAAAGCCTTCTTGACGCTGCCCCACAAACACTTTGCCTGGCATGGCGCAGCCCGGAATCATCACGTTGTGAATGTGCTTGTTGGCATAGCTGGCATAAGCCGCAGCGTCGCCCATGGTCTTCACACCAATGTAGTCCACGGGCTTCTCGAACGTGCTTGAGCCCGTGTCTTTGGTGATGGCGCTGATCGAGCCTTTGCGGCGGTCACCCCGGACGACCTTCATTTCATAGGTCTCATTGACGTTCAGATTGGCATCGTTCAAGTTATTGACGGTTCCAGCTTGAATCAAGGGGATGGCGACACTGCTGCTGCCAATGGTCAGAGGAATTGATTTGAGCGCGTTCTTGAACCGGAACTGAAATGTCAAGTCTTCCCTGGCATCGCCGTTGTTGTCGATGTGAATCTCGTACAAGGCGTTCGGATCCATCTGGAAGTAGTTGGGGCCGCCATAGGCGGCTTGAAGCGGCTGGTAGTTGGCAATCAGGGTGACGTAATCGGAGCGGCCACCAGTGCCGGCGTTCGACACACCTTCGTAGCTGCGGAACATGTAGAAGTCAGTGCCATCCACCTTGGGGCTGGTGGTGATGAAAGGTGCCTCACGGTGGCTGGACGCCATGGCGCTGCCTGCCGCGACCAGCAGCAAACATGCCTTGGCCAAATGGGTCAGTTTCGTTGTCATCTCGGTTCTCCTGGTTAAGTTGTGGCAAACGCCACACCTTTGAATACGCAGCGGGGATCGAACCGGATTCAAAAAAGAACGGGTGTGACGATCGAATTGCTGGACGGCCATGCCCCGGGGTCCTTACATGGCGCGCCAGAAGATGTAGTCGGCGGTGTAGCTCACGATCAGGCTCTGACCCACGTTGCCACCAAAACAAGCCGCCTTGGGTGCAATGCCGCCCTGCGTTTTGACACGCTGGATGTAGCTCACCCCTTGCATCATTCCCTGGCCCATGGCGGGGTTGGCCTTGACCAGCTGCAGGGGAATGTTGTCCGCGCCGTTGGAGGCGACGGCGAGCTGGGTGCCGGTGATTTTGGAGCCATCATTGCTCTCCCAGGTAGCGGGTGGGCCGTAGTACTTGCCCACGCGTTGGCCGCTGCGGTCTTTCAGACCCGCGTCCGGGCCGGCAAAGACCCACTCAAACTGGCCGGCCATGTCTTTTTTGGCACGGCATTGGTAGGTGATGTCACCGGCGGCGCGGGTCTCCAGCCCCACGCGGTGGCCGGCGGGCACTTGCATGGCGGCTGGCAGCGCCGCCTGGGAATAGGGGGTGCCGGGGCCGGTTGCGGCGCAGGCGCTCAAAGCCGCAATGGCGAGCAGAGACAGGGGTGTGCGAACTTGCATGGGATTCTCCTGGTAAATGGGTAACGTTGACTGCCTTAATTTGGGGACAAGGCGGTGGCTGGGTTCTGGGCAGGCGGGTGGTTGAGTGAGGCCAGGTAGGCCACGATGTCGTCTCGGTCAGAGGCCGAATCCACCCGGTAGCCCATGCCTTGGCCGGGTACGAACCCCTCGGGGTTCGTTAGCCAGGCCTTGAGCCGCGGTGCATTCCAGACATGGGTTGCAGCACCCAGCGCGACTGAGTAGTCAAACCCACTCGCCTTGCCTGCAATTCGGCCAAACACAGTGCCCAGCGCCGGGCCCACCCGGTTGACATCCAGACTGTGGCAACCGACGCAACGAGACTCAAACAACTGTTTGCCCTGGGGCACAGAACCACTTTGCGCGTGAGTACTCACCATCCCGCTCAATACCAGCCCAAAAGCGAATGTGGCAGCTGCCACACCCGACAGGGCATGGTGCGCGACGGTGTTTCCACGCGCAGTCATCAGGCCCCAAAGCTCAAGGCGCCAGTGGGCAGTGGACGACCCAGAGCGTTGGTCAGAATGGTGAAGTGCATAGTCTCATCCGCCGCCAGACGCCCGGCAATCTTGGCCAAGTCTTTGCTACCAAACGCCGGGATCACGCCCAGATAAGCATTGATGGCACCCAACTCCAGGCGGGCGGCCAAATCCAGCACGTCGGCCTGGTTGCGCAGTGTGTCGGCTTTCAAGGCTTTGGCGTACTCTTCCAGCTTCAGCTCCATCACGGGTTTGCCACCCATTTTCTGGATGGTCGCCATCAGCGCGTCGCGGTGACTTTTGTGGTGGCCTTGAAACTGAACGGCAATGTCCAGCACCGGTTTTTGCAGCAGGCCGCTTCCGGCACCCAGTTGGTAGGCGTTGATGGCCTCGTGCTCCAGCCCCAGCGCCACGTTCAAGATTTTGACGTCTTGCGACATGTCGACGGCCATGCCTTGGGCCATGGCATCTTGCCCAGCGAGCAAGGCAACGGCCACGGCCGACAAGGTGCCGGTGCGGCCCATGAAAGCCCGGCGTGACGAAGCCAATGGGGCGGATGAGAGCGTTTGAACGAGGGTGGTCATGACAGTTTCCTTTGAAGAGTTAAGCGGCTTGACGCCGGAATCGGGCAGAACAATTCGTCCGACGACTTGAATACGCTGTCACCCCATGACCGGATTCAACTTAACCTTCAAATTTCGTCTGGTATTACCTGCCCGCATCCAAATCCCCGGCGGAAACGTATTGAGAGAGTCACGCCCCATCGCAACCGTTCCGAGATTTTTATGTATGATTTATGCCGATACCACTTATCCAGCAAGCGCAAGTAGCTATCAAGTTAATAGCAATCAAACGATTAACCTTCGGCGCCTTTCGCGGCCGGCGCGTCATCGGCCTGTCGGCAACCGCCAATCAAAGACAATGCAGCCATGACTTTTGAATCCAACGATGCCGAAATAATCCAGCT
>JBBKVN010000518.1:0-2557 GCA_037968455.1 Rhodoferax sp. | reverse complement strand
CATCAAGCGCAGGCAGCTATCAAGTCAATAGCAATCCGCAAGGATTGACACCATTGACGCTGCCAGCATTACCCCTGCCCCACACGCCCCGCCTGCATGTCGTTCGCCCAACCCTCACTCAAAGGCCGCGCCTTGCGGCTGCTCAGCACCCGGGAACACTCCCGGGTCGAGTTGGAGCGCAAGCTCGCCCGCTTTGAGGAAGAAGAAGGCACCTTGGCCAAAGCGCTGGACGAGTTGCAAGCCAAGGGTTTTATCAGTGAGGCGCGGGTGATTGAATCCGTCTTGCACCGGCGCTCGGCAAAGCTGGGCGCGGCGCGCATCAAGCAGGAACTGCAAAGCAAAGGACTGGACGCTGGCGCCGTGGCAGACGCCCTGGCTGGCCTGCAGAGCACAGAGCGCGAACGGGCCCAAGAGGTCTGGCGCCGAAAGTTTGGTGAACCCCCGGCCGACGCCAAGGAGGCCGCGCGCCAAATGCGTTTTTTGGCAACGCGGGGCTTCAACACCGAGGTGATCCGCCGGGTGGTGGGCGGCAAGGCAGATACTTTTTAAGTATCAAATCAACCTCTAGCGTACTACCCACCTGCGCAACATGCTACTTAAACAATAGCAAATCAATTTATTTCAACCCCAGCATGAGTTTCATGTTTTGCACGGCGGCGCCACTGGCTCCTTTGCCCAAATTGTCCAAACGGGCGACCAAGAGCGCGTGGCGGAAGCCATCTTGCGGGTCGGTATTGCCAAACACACGCAATTCCAACTTATTGGTGTCAGCCAAGGCCACGGCATCCAGCTTGTTGTCGGCGGTGGCGGCTTCTACGGTGACCCACTCGCTGCCGGCGTAATGTTTGGCCAACGCGTCATGCAGGTCTTTCGCGCTGGGTTGGCCGGGCAAAGCCTCCAAATCCAGCGGCAGTTGAACCAGCATGCCTTGGCGAAAGTTTCCAACCGACGGCACAAACACTGGGCGACGGGTCAAGCCGGTGTATTTCATGATTTCAGGCAGGTGCTTGTGCTTCAAGCCCAAGCCATACAACTCGAAGGCGGGCGCCTCGCCTTTTTCATAAGCCTCAATCATGGGTCGGCCGCCGCCTGAATAGCCGCTGACAGAGGGCAGGCAGACAGGGAAGTCTGCAGGGATCAACCCCGCCTCGACCAAGGGGCGCAATAGGGCAATGGCGCCAGTGGCATAGCAACCCGGGTTGGCCACCCGGCGCGACTCTGCAACCCGCTGGGCATGGCCAGGCGCCAACTCAGGGAAACCAAACACCCAATCGGGGTGGGTGCGGTGCGCCGTGGACGCGTCAATGATCTTGGGGCCCGCCTGGCCGGAGGTGGCCGCAATACGATCCACCATCGCCACGGATTCAATGGCGGCATCGTCATGCAGACAAAGGATGACCATGTCGACCTGCGCCATTAACGCCTCTTTGGCGGCGGCATCCTTGCGCAGCGCGGGGTCAATGCTGACCAACTCGATCTCCGACATGGTCTGCAAACGCTCCCGAATCTGCAAGCCGGTGGTGCCTGCTTCGCCGTCAATGAATACTTTATGCATGGGGTGGCCTTTCTCGTCAGTTTCAGTACAGGGGGGCGTCCTTACAATAGTGCATTGTGCGAACCGCGCCCGACCATTTTGTTTTGGTGCGTTGCAACATGATACAGTTTCACGCTGAAAAAGTACCGGTGGCTGCGCTCTACCAAGCGGCAACACCGGATGACCACTATCCATTCCTGAGAGAGCCCTCATGAAGATTCACGAATACCAAGGCAAGGAAATCTTGCGCCAAGCTGGTGTACCGGTGCCTCGCGGCATCCCGGCATTCACCGTTCAAGAGGCTGTCGAAGCCGCTCAAAAACTGGGCGGCCCAGTGTGGGTGGTCAAGGCACAAATTCACGCGGGCGGCCGCGGCAAGGGCGGCGGCGTCAAGCTGGCCCGCTCGATTGAAGAAGTGACGAAAATTGCCGGTGAGATTTTGGGCATGCAGCTCATCACCCACCAGACCGGCCCAGAAGGTCAAAAAGTTCGCCGCCTGCTGATCGAAGACGGCGCCGACATCAAAAAAGAATACTACGTGTCCGCCGTGACCGACCGCGCCACACAACGTGTGGCGATGATCGTGTCCAGCGAAGGCGGCATGGACATCGAGGAAGTGGCGCACTCCACCCCCGAGAAAATCATCACCGAGATGATTGACCCACTGGTCGGCATCACCACCGAGCAATCGAAGAAAGTCGCGGCAGCCATCGGCCTGACGGGCGCTTCTGTGGACCAGGCTGTTGACATCTTCGCCCAGATCTACAAGTGCTACATGGACACCGACGCGTCGCTCGTGGAGATCAACCCGTTGAACTGCGATTCCAAGGGCAACCTGATGGCCCTGGACGCGAAGTTCAACTTCGATCCCAACGCGCTGTTCCGTCACCCAGATATCGTTGCCTACCGCGATCTCGACGAAGAAGACGCGGCTGAAATCGAGGCCTCCAAATTCGATCTGGCCTACATCAGCCTGGACGGCAACATCGGCTGCCTGGTCAACGGCGCAGGCTTGGCCATGGC
>JBBKVN010000517.1:0-5165 GCA_037968455.1 Rhodoferax sp. | reverse complement strand
TGCAACGTGGCCAAGACGTGCTTGCGATAGGCCGGCAGGTCCGGCATCACGGAAGGTCGCAGATTGGCATCGATGACTACGGTCCGCCCGGCCTCGCGTTGGCTGGCCAACCACGGCAGGTACGTTTGTGCATCGTCGGGTGACAGCGCCAGGGCACCAGTGCACACCAGAGACACGGTGTTGGACTGCGCGCAAGCTGCCGTCAAGGCCGCCGCCGTCGTCGCCCGGTCAGCCACACCCTCCCTGTAGAAGGAATAGTCCGGGTGCCCCTGTTCATTGACCCCCACCACGGCCAGAGACGTCACCTGTTGAACTGGCTCAGGTAGGGCCAAGTGCACGCCGTCATCTGCCAACCCTTGCGCCAGTTGTCGTCCAAATCGGTCGCGCGACAAGGGGTTCAGATACAGCGTGCCAACACCTTGCCGTGCCAAGGCGCGCGTCAAGTTGTAAACCGCGCCGCCAAGGCATGGCTGGAGCAAACCAGCGTCATTGCGAATCAAATCGATCAAGGCTTCGCCTGCCGCGGCGACTTCAATTTTGGTATTTATTTGCATCATATTAGGGTAATCACTAACTAAAGTAACTTGATTTAGTAAGGTGTAGGCAACTATAGTTCAAGCACGCTTTGTCGTAAAGCGTATTTACCCAGGGGTCAACCCCCACCCACCGATAACACGAAGGTCCGCCTTCAAAGGAGAACGAGCTTGAAAAAATCCACCACTCTGATTCTGAGCACTTTGGCCTTTGCCATGAGTTCTGCGGCCTTCGCTGCGGGTGAGCCCATCATTGGTTTGATCACCAAAACAGAAACTAACCCCTTCTTCGTCAAAATGAAAGAAGGCGCACAGGCTGAAGCCACGAAGATGGGCGCCAAGTTGATGACTGCCGCTGGCAAAGCAGACGGCGACACCATGGGCCAAATCACTGCCATTGAAAACATGGTGGCAGCGGGTGCCAAAACGATTCTGATCACGGCCAGCGGCGACGCGATCATCCCCACAGTCAAAAAGGTGCAAGCCAAAGGCGTGCAGGTGATTGCCCTGGACAGCCCGTTTGAAGGTGCTGATGCGCTGTTTGCCACCGACAACTACAAAGCCGGCGTGCTGATTGGTCAATATGCCAAAGCGGCCTTGGGCAACAAGCCAGCCAAGATTGCCATGTTGGACCTGTTCCCCGGCCACCCCGTGGGCGCACAGCGTCACAACGGTTTCATGACCGGTTTCGGCCTGAAGGCCTTTGATGCCAAATCCAACGAACTCTCCAGCACGGCTGAAACCGTCTGCGCTGGCGACACCGACGGCAACCAGGCCAAAGGTCAAACCGCTATGGAAAACTGCCTGCAGAAAGACCCAAGTATCAACGTGGTGTACACCATCAATGAACCCGCTGCTGCCGGTGCATTCAATGCCTTGAAAAAGGCCGGTAAAGACAAGGGCGTGATCATCGTCTCCGTGGACGGCGGTTGCCAGGGCATCAAGGACACCGCAGCCGGCATCATCACGGCTACCTCACAACAATACCCGCTGAAAATGGCCGCCATGGGCGTGGCCGCTGGTGTTGAATACGCCAAGACGGGCAAAAAAGCATCAGGCTATGTGGACACGGGCGTGACCCTGATCGCTGCGAAATCCATCGCTGGTGTGGACAGCAAAGACACCAAAGTTGGCATGGATCTGTGCTGGGGCACCAAGTAATCTGAGTTAACGCGGGGTTCAGTTGGTCACCGGGCCGCTGAACCCTATTTCAATCATTCACACAGAGAGTCCACATGTCCGCGACCCCATCCCGTCCTATTCCGTGGGGCGCCCTGGGCCCCTGGTTGGCCTTGCTGGCCACTTGCGCTTTTTTCGCTACCCAATCCGATCGTTTTTTAAGCGGCCAAAACCTGTCACTTGTCATGCAGCAAGTCATGGTGGTGGGTGTGCTGGCCATTGGCCAAACCCTGATTATTCTGACCGCCGGCATTGACCTGTCGTGCGGCATGGTGATGGCGCTGGGCGGCGTGATCATGACAACCTTTGCTGCTAATTACGGTATGAACCCTTACCTGGCCATTCTGTGTGGTCTGGCGGCCACCACGGCTTTCGGTCTGCTCAATGGTTTGTTGGTCACCCGCATCCGGCTCCCCCCTTTCATCGTGACGTTGGGCACGCTGAACATCGCTTTCGCGATCACCCAGATTTACTCCGGGTCACAAACCATCACCAACTTGCCCACCGCAATGACGGCACTGGGCAACACCTTCAATATGGGTTCCACGGAAATCAGCTTTGGCACAGTCACCATGGTGGCTCTCTATGGCCTGGCCTGGTTTGTGTTGCGCGACACCGCCCCTGGGCGCCATTTGTATGCCGTTGGCAACAACCCCGAAGCTTCTCGCCTCACCGGCATCAGCGTGGACCGCGTGCTCATCACGGTCTATGCCCTGGCCGGACTCTTTTACGGCATTGCCGCCCTGCTGTCCGTGGCCCGCACCGGCGTGGGCGACCCCAATGCCGGCCAAACTGAAAACCTGGACGCCATCACCGCCGTAGTGCTGGGCGGTACCAGTCTGTTTGGCGGGCGCGGCGTGATCATCGGGTCCTTGGTTGGCGCGCTGATCGTCGGCGTGTTTCGCAATGGTCTGACCTTGATGGGTGTGGCCTCGGTTTACCAAACACTGATCACCGGCATTCTGGTGATCCTGGCGGTCGCAGCGGACCAGATGTCTCGCAAAGGAGCACGTTAATGAACACCAATGCATCAACCCCTCTCATCATGCAAGCCAAGGGCATTGTCAAACGCTATGGCCAGGTGACAGCGCTGGACGGTACTGACTTTGAACTGCGTGCGGGTGAAATTCTGGCGGTCATTGGTGACAACGGCGCCGGCAAATCGTCGCTGATCAAGGCCTTGTCAGGCGCAACCATTCCCGATGAAGGCGAGCTGCTGTTAGATGGCAAAGTGGTGCACTTCAAGTCCCCCATTGACGCGCGTCGTGCCGGCATCGAAACCGTATACCAGGATCTCGCCGTGGCACCTGCGATGAGCATTGCGGAGAACCTTTTCCTCGGGCGCGAGATCATTAAATCCGGACCGTTGGGTCAGTTGCTTCGCTTGATCGACAAGAAGGAAATGCTCAAGCAGGCCGTCGCCCGCATGCAGGAACTGAAAGTCGGCATTCGCTCCATGACCCAGCCCGTCGAAACCCTGTCTGGCGGCCAGCGTCAGTGTGTGGCGGTCGCTCGTGCTGCTGCGTTTGCACAACACGTCGTCATCATGGACGAGCCGACGGCCGCGCTAGGGGTTAAAGAAGGCAATATGGTGCTGGAATTGATTCGCCGCGTGCGCGACAAAGGCTTGCCGGTGATTTTGATCAGCCACAACATGCCCCATGTGTTTGAAATCGCGGACCGCATTCACATCCAGCGCCTGGGAAAACGGGCGGCGGTGGTGAACCCAAAAACCATTAGCATGAGCGACACCGTGGCAGTCATGACGGGCGCCAAGTCGGTCGACGACCTGCCCGCAGACGCCCACGCCTGAGACGCTCATGCTGAAAGGAATCAACCCCCTGCTCACCCCGGAGCTGCTTAAACTGCTCATGGAAATGGGCCATGACGACGCCTTGGTGCTGGCCGATGCCAACTTCACGGCGATGAGCATTGCCGCTGGTAAACCGGTTCTGCGGCTGCCGGGCAGCTCGATGGCACAAGTCGTCGAGGCCATCACCGCCCTGCTGCCTTTGGCTGAAGATGTGGATCACCCGGTGGCCTACATGCAGGTCAGTGGCTCCAACGGCGACTATCGGTCTGAAATGCAAAGGGAGGTGATGGGCATTCTCACCCCCCAGCTTTTGCCCAATCAAAGCGCCGAAGCCGTGGAGCGTTTTGCGTTTTATGACCGGGCCCGAGCCGCCTACGCCATCGTTTTGACGGGTGAGCGACAGCCGTTTGGGAACTTTATCTTGCGCAAGGGAGTGATCGGCGAAAATCTGCGCCCATGACGACCACCGCAACGCCTTCCGACACCCCATCGCCCCAACTGCTGCGGCCACGTGGTTCCAACCATGTGGGCATGCGGCAATTCAATGAACGTGTGGTGCTGCAGGCCATACGTCTCAATGGCAGTCTGCCCAAAGCCGATTTGGCCCGCCTCACCGGGTTGACTGCACAGACGATTGGCCTGATCACCACCCGGTTGGTTGAAGACGACTTGGTGATGAAGCAAGACAAGGTGCGTGGACGCATTGGTCAACCCTCCGTGCCATTGGCACTGAACCCGGATGGTGCGTTTTCCATGGGCATCAAGATCGGGCGACGCAGCGCCGAATGGCTGCTGGTGGACTTCACCGGCGCCGTCTGCCAGCGGCAAACCTTGCACTACGACTTCCCTGTTGCGCACACTTTGCTGCCCGTCATCGGCGAGCGTCTGAACGCCATGCACCAGGCGCTGGGCCCTTTGCGCGACCGACTGGTCGGCATCGGGGTGGCCGCTCCTTTTCAGCTCGGCGGCTGGCACAAGATGCTGGGTCTCTCTGACGCAGACTCCACCGAATGGAACCAAATTGACCTGGGCGCCCAGATACAGACCATGACAGACGTTCCCGTCAGTTTTGTCCGGGACACTTCGGGGGCCTGCATGGCCGAGCTGGTGGCGGGACGGGGGCGTGATTTAAAGAGCTTTCTTTACCTCTTTGTGGACACCTTTGTTGGCGGCGGTCTCGTCATCAACTCTCATTTGCATGTGGGCAGCCACGGGAATGCGGGCGCCGTCGCATCCCTACCAACGGCGCTGATGAATGGGGCCCTGCCACCGGCCCAACTGGTACGCCACACCTCGCTTTGGGAGTTGGAACAGCGTTTCCTGGCCCTCGGGCTGGACCCCAGTGCCGCCTACGACGAGCGGGCGATGGCAGAGCCGTTTGCCCCTGAAACACAGGCTTGGCTGAAACAGGCCGCACTTGCGCTGGCGCATTGCGTGGTCAGTGGCACGGCGTTTCTGGACATCAAAGCGGTGGTGATCGACGGCTCATTTTGCCGAGCTTTGCTCACTCAGCTGATTGACGCCACCCGGCAAGCCCTCAAAGGCTACAACTGGGAAGGTCTTTGGCCGGTGAACCTGATGGAGGGAAAAATTGGCCCGGATGCGGGGGCCCTGGGCGGCGCGCTCTTGCCTTTGCACGG
>JBBKVN010000516.1:0-2733 GCA_037968455.1 Rhodoferax sp. | reverse complement strand
CGTCGATGGATGGTGATGTAAGGCGCTGGCTGCTGAGCTACGCCCTGCTGGCACCCCATTCCCACAATCTTCAATCCTGGCTGGTGGACCTGCGTACGCCCCATGAAATTACCTTGCGTTGCGACCTTGAACGGCTGCTGCCCCAGACTGATCCTCTGTCGCGCCAGATCATGATGAGCCACGGCACGTTTCTAGAGCTGTTGGACTTGGCCGCCAAAGAACAAGGGTTGCGAGCCGACATCACGCTCTTTCCGGACGGCGTGTTTGGTCCGGAAAAGCTGGACACGCGCCCGGTCGCTCGCATTCGCTTGAGCCCCGACAGCGGCCTGCCCAAAGATCCCTTGTTTGCCGCTGTTCTGCAACGCCACACCAACCGCAAATCCTACGATCTCACGCGCCCGGTGCCACCCGAGGCGTGGTCTGCGATGGCCGATGCCTCTCGCTTTGCCCAGATGCAATTCGGTCATGTGAGTGGTGAGCAAACCGAGGCGATGCGCCAGCACCGCGAAATCGCCCAAGAGGCCTGGCGTATTGAGTTGACGACGCCGCGCACGATCATGGAGTCGATGAAGCTCATGCGTGTGGGTACGTCAGAAATTGCACAGCACCGGGACGGCATTTCACTCACTGAGCCGATGGTGGTGCTACTGGATAAGTTGGGACTGTTCAACCGGAACCAGGCCCCCGCGCCAGACGACTACGCCACCACCAGTCAACTCAAGGCGTTCAGCGAAAAACTGGACAGTACCCCCGCATTTTTGTGGATCAGCACCGAGGGCAATGACCGTGTCACCCAGGTCAACGCCGGTCGGGCCTACGCCCGCGTGCAACTGGCGGCCACTGTGCATGGCTTGTCCATGCAGCCGCTGTCGCAGGCCTTGCAGGAATACCCGGAACAGCAACAGCCCTATGCCAACATTCACAAATTGCTGGGCGCAGCAACGCGAGGGCACACCGTTCAAATGTGGGCGCGCGTGGGTTACGCCCCGCCGGTAGCACCCGCCCCGCGGCGGCCCTTGATCGCATTGATTCAGGCCTGAGAGAGCGGGCGAGCCGGCGCCCGATGTGGTGCGTACGCACATTCGGGTAAGCACCACTTACGTCCCATTTGGCAGCTCTCTAAAATTCAAATAGCACGGTCGATCTATTCTGTGTCGGCGCCTGTTCTGGGCTGTTCCTCCGCGCATCCGTTCTCTTTCGCAACACTGTTTTGGGAATCCATCATGGCATTGAAGTTCTTGGGTTTGGCTTGGCTGCGCTCGCAGCGCGCGGCGCTCATCGTCGCGGGTGTTTTGGTCGGTATGGCCGGTGCGGCCTACAGTACCAACTACTCCTTGTGGGTGAATGGCCGCAACGGCAACGGTCAGGCCGGCAACCACGCCGACTTCACTTACTGGGGGCCGTCCGGCACCGCTGCGGGTGTGAATAAAAAATCCGTCAACTGGGACGGCTTCAACCGCGTGGCTGACCAAAACTACCGCATTCGTGATGCGCTCGATTGTTATTGCACCGGCAACAACTGGTGCTATGTGGCGGCGCACAGTGCGGGCAACCTGCAAATTGGTTACGCCTTGTCGCTGTATGGCGGCTCGTCACGGGTGAAGAAAAACGCATCCCCCAACAGCGCCGGTGTGTGTGGCAATTCTGACGGCACCTCGCAGACGGGCTGGAACATCAAGTGGGTTGATGTGGCTGGCGGCGCGGCCGGTGGCAGTGAGCTGGCCAATGTCGGCAGTTGGGCTGTGTCTGATCCGCTCACCTCTGACCTGAAAACCAGCACGGCACGCGCCATGTACGACCACAACCAGACCCGCGCCAAGTGGTTCAATATGTTTGCGGGCGCCAAAGGCACACTGTATTCCGCTGTTCTTGCCGGGCAAGACGATGAAGCCATCGCGTACCACTCCTCGGGTGGCGTCTCGGGCAGTGGCAGCGCGGGTTTCTGCAACCCCTCTGACTGGTTCTGCAATGACCTGACGATGGGCACAGTCGCCAACGAAGGGGGCTCGGTGAAGTGGAGCTATCACAAGGTGATGTTCCGTGACGACGGCGAGTCTTACAACCACTACACCAATGCCAATTGGGGTGGCATCGTGTCCAAGGTTCGCGCTGACATGGCCGTCAACGCGATCTGAGGCGTGGTCTTTCTTGCCCCCTTGGCGCTGAACCGTGAAGCGTAGCAAGCTGGTCCTGCTGGCGGGCGCCGTTTTGGCGGTGGCCGTGGCAGGCTGGTTCTGGCAAGGGGCAGGCGCCGACGTGCTGGGTGAGGTTGACGGCGCGCAGTCCCCGTCAGCCACCGCACGCACGGGCGCTGGCGCCGCAGGGGCTGAGGCAGACGCCGCAGGACATGGGCCGTTGAGTGCCGCTGGTCTGCAAGCCTGGCAAGAAAAGCTGGCCCTGTGGCGAACCCGGGCGGAGCGCACCGAGCAGTTGTACGCCAGCTACCGTGACAACACCCGCTACCCACCCGACTCCCGTCCCATTGCGGACCACCCTGACCAGGTTCGCCCGTTTCAACCCGTGGTGGAGGACACCGTTTTGCGCCGTGCCGACGGGTCTGGCGCCAAAGGATTTCGCCTGCGCACCTCGCAGGAGCGGGTGTTTCTGAGTGGCGCTGAAACGGTCAAGTTCAATATTGAGGCGCTGGATGATCGCGGTGGGCCGCTGCCCTTGGTTGTGACCAGTGCGTCCGCGCAGTCGGTGCCCGACACCCGCACGCCGGTTCGCCTGATT
>JBBKVN010000515.1:0-7502 GCA_037968455.1 Rhodoferax sp. | reverse complement strand
TGTTGACAGCTCCCAACGGTGAGATAGGCATCAAATTGGCTGCGGCATGCCAACCGGAGGTGGTTGTCGTGGACACGGAACTTTCAGATATCTCCGCCCAGGACGTATTGAGGCTGCTGCGTGGGAATCTGTCAACGTCAAAAATTCCCGTGATCGCGTTGTCTGCCTATGCAAGTCCGACAGAAATTGATGCCGGAATGCACGCTGGTTTTTACAGGTACATCACCTCTCCCTACCATTTGGCCGACGTCATGGATGCCATTGATTGTTCACTGCGGCTCGGCTTGAGCGATTAGGAAACTTGTGTAACTGCTTGTATGGCAGCAACGACCCCGCGGTGCAGGCTTCATGTGACGGATTCCCGAATTCTTTCCGTCGTTGCGACCGCGTAAATCGTGCCCGTCTCGTTGACCAGTGCTGTGGTCAGCAGCCAGATGTTGACCACCTCGCCACTTTGCGTCAGTCGCTGCGTTTGCTGCATTTCAAACACCTTGCCCGCGCGCAGTTGCGCGAGTTGGCCCATGGCCTCTTTCCGCAGGGCGGGGGGCACACGGTCGCTCAGGTTCATCTTCAGCGCCTGCGCCTTGGTCCAGCCGTACAGGCGCTCGGCAGATGGGTTCCAGGCCAGAATGCGGCCGTCCAGGTCGCTCATCGTGATGGCGTCAAACGCGTCGCGGACCACCACCGCCAGACGGGCCATCTGGTTGGCTTGCTCCAGCGCCAATTCAGCGCGTTTGAGGTCGCTGACGTCGCTGAAGGTAATTACCCCGCCCTCGATCACGTTCTCCAGTGTGCGGTAGGGGCGGATGCGCAGGGTGAACCAGGCGCCGTCCGTGGTTTGAACCTGCAAGTCCTTGGGCACCAAGGTGTCAAGCACCGCCTGCACGTCCGCCACCAGGCTGTTGTAGCCCACCAGGTTGGACACAATGTGCCCCACCGGGCGCCCCACGTCACTGGCGATCAGGTTGATGAGCTTGGCCGCAGTGGGCGTGAAGCGCAAGACGCACAGTCGATGATCGACAAACACGGTCGCAATGCCGGTGCCCGCCAACAAGTTGTTCATGTCATTGTTCAGAACTGAGAGGTCGTCCACTTTGACGTTGAGCTCGTGGTTGACGGTTGACAACTCTTCGTTCACCGACTGCAATTCTTCCTTGGACGTTTCCAGCTCTTCGTTGGTGCTTTGCAGTTCCTCGTTGATCGACTGCATCTCTTCGTTGCTGGACTTGAGCTCCTCGTTGGAGCTTTCCAGTTCTTCGTGCGTGCTTTGCAGGTACTCGTCTTTGGCGCGCAATTCCTCGCGCAGCGCGGTGATCTCGGCCGCTGCATCGGTACTCATAGGCAGAGCCGCGTCGGCGCCGCCCTCGGGCGATGCCGTGACCGCTTTGTCGGGCGATTGTTCAGCGGCCACTTCCAGCGTGACCAGGAACAGGTTCACATTTGGCGGGCCGCGCATGGGGGAGGTGTCGGTCCGCGCGTCAGCTTCCGACTCAGCCGGGCGGGGGGCCACGGGGTGCACGCTCAGGATGACACGGCTAAAGTGGCCATTGGTCTTGACGCGAAGGCCGAGTGCGTGCGCCGATTCTTGCGCGGCCGCGGCGCGGTGGAGGGCATTTGAGAGTGCCGGGCGCAGCCCCTCGCGCGCCATTTTGAGGATGTTGGCCACGCCGACCTCGCCGGGAGATTGCTCCAGGAACATGCCGGTTCGCCCGTGCACGTAAAGTATGTCGCCCAGGGTGTTGACGAGCACACCGACTGGCGCCACCTGGGCCAGCAGGGCCTGTTCGGTCAGCTCGCGCAGCGGTAGCTTGGCGGTCGAGGCGTTTGTGCCAAGCGCGCGCGGCTGCCCGGCCTCCAACGGGGAGAGCGGCGGGAAGAATCGGGTGGGCGAGCGCGGCATGTTGACCTCTGTGACTTTGCGCTGGTAAATCTTGGCTTTGCGTTCCAGGGTGGAAAATAGCGTCAAAAAGTCGCCAATGCCCTCGGAGGTGCCCAAAAACAGCACGCCCTGCGGGTTCAATGCGTAATGAAATAGCGGTATCAGGCGCTTTTGCAGCTCCGCATTCAGGTAGCTCAGCTGATTGCGGCAGGTGATCAGGTCAAGTCTGGAAAACGGGGGGTCCTTGATCAGATCTTGCTCGGAAAACACCAACATGTCACGTATTCCCTTGCTGATGCAGTAGCCACCACCGTCGGGTTCGACGGTAAAAAAGCGGGCCAGACGCTGCGGTGTCAAATCGGCCGCAATGCCCAGTGGGTACAGCCCCGCGCGGGCGATGGCAATGGCGTGGGCATCAATGTCGGTGGCAAACAGTTGCACGGTGTAGCTTTGTTTGACCCTCTCCATGTACTCCTGCAGCAGAATGGCAAGCGAGTAGGCTTCTTCACCGGTGGAACAACCCGCCACCCAGATGCGCACCACCCCGCCCACGCTGGGCTTGCCGGCGAAGAGATGTGGGATGACCAGTTTTTCAAGCGCCTCAAAGGCTTCGGGATCACGGAAAAAGTTGGTCACACCAATCAACAGGTCCCGAAACAAGGACTCAATCTCATCCGGGTATTGCTGCAGGTAGCGCACGTAGTCGTCAATGCCGCTGATCTGGTGCACCGTCATGCGCCGCTCGATGCGCCGATGAATGGTGCTCGGCTTGTATTGAGAAAAATCATGCCCGGTCTGGGTTCGAAGCAAGATAAAAATCTTCTTCATGGCACCGTCATTGGCCATCAGCGGTGGGTGTGCGTGCCGTGCCAATGTGCCAAAAGCGGAGGTCACATAGGTGTTGAGTTGAGTGGGCATCTGCGCGGGGGCGAGCAAGTAGTCCACCATGCCGGTGGCAATGGCGCTGCGGGGCATGCCGTCATATTCGCTGCTCTCGGGGGTTTGCGCCATGACCATGCCGCCAGCGTCCTTGATCGCCCGCACGCCCCTAGTGCCGTCGCTGCCGGTGCCCGAAAGCACCACGCCAATGGCCCGCTCGCGCTGGTCCGCCGCCAGCGAGTGAAAAAAGAAGTCGATGGGCAGGCGTTGGCCGCGCGGCGCACTGGGCTCTAACAATTGCAGGCTGCCGTTGAGCATCGCCATGTCATGGTCGGGCGCGATGATGTAGACGCAGTTGGGCTGCACCACCACGGTGTCGTCAACTTCCATCACAGGCATGGGTGTGAAGCGACGAATCAGCTCGACCAGCATGCTTTTGTGGTCGGGCGCCAAGTGCTGCACCAGTACAAAGGCCATGCCCGGGGCCGTGTCCTTGGCCATGCCGGAGAAAAATGCCTCAAAAGCCACCAACCCGCCCGCCGAGGCACCAATGCCGACAATTGGGAAGGTGGCGGATGTGATTTCGGGGGGGCTCGTCGGCTTGTTGGCCGTGGATGGTTCGGCCTTGGCGCGAGGGCGCACCGTTTTTTTGGGGGTAGCGGGTTCGGAGTCCTGGCTCACTTTTTTCTTTGTCATGGGGCTCATCCTGTCGTGACCATTGAGGTGGTGTGGCTCAGCGCACCACACGAAGTCTGAGTGTAGGCTTTGAGTTGGCTTTGCTGATAGGGGCCGTTGCCGTCCCTTTCGGTAGTAAGGCGGAAGGCCCAGGCTTGTGTGTGCCAACGCACAGAATGTTCGGGGTGTAAAGGCTATGCTGGGCTCACTTTTATTGCCAGTGGCCACGGGCCCGCTTCACCTCTCCAATGCTTTGACAAACTTCACCCCATTCATTGCCCAGCCGGGTCGACAGGAGACGCACACAGAGTGGTCCTGTGTTGGTGAACGCCAGCCAAGGCCTCGGCCCGTGCTGGCGAACCAGCCTACAGGTTATCGTCGAGGGGTCGTGGCCGGCCCAGATGGCTCAGTTGCTTCATCCGTTGAACTGTGGGGTGACGCAGACGAGTGGGGATGGGCGGTGATGTGCACCAGGGGCGTGCGCATTCGCGTAGGGGGCGGGCTGGCACAAGTCAGCACGTCACGGATTGTCGACACCATGATCGAGTTGCCGTGTGCGCTCGATACTCCGGTGGTGAATGGCGAGGTTTTTGATGCTCTCTAAAGCCGACGTACTGCAGGCGCGGATCTTGATCGTGGATGACCGGGCCACCAATGTGCTGCTGCTCCAAAAATTGTTGCAAAACGAGGGCTACCAGCATGTAACCTCGACGCAAGACCCGTTTGCGGTGTGCGACTTGCACCGTTGCCACCGCTACGACCTGATCCTTCTCGACTTGCAGATGCCCGGCATGGATGGATTTGCCGTGCTTGACGGGTTGTCGCAGATTGAGCCTGCGGGCTACGTCCCGGTGCTGGCCATTACCGCGGGATCTGCGGCTGATTGCAAACTGCGGGCCCTGGAGGCAGGGGCCAAGGACTTCATTGCCAAGCCGTTTGAACTGGCCGAGTTGACCATCCGCATTCACAACCTGCTGGAAGTGCGGCTGCTTTACAAAAGACTGGGCGAGACGGTGAACGAACTGGGGTCATTTGCGCTGCATGATGCACTCACTGGTCTTGCCAATCGGCGCCTGCTGCTTGACCGGCTTAACCAGTCCCGCCTGTCCTCGGCGCGCACCGGCAGCCACAGCGCGTTGATGTTTCTGGATATCGACCATTTCAAACAGCTCAACGACACGCTCGGCCACGATGCGGGCGACCTGCTGCTGCTGCAGGTAAGCCAGCGTTTGTTGCAGTGTGTGCGTGAGGGCGACTGCGTGGCGCGTTTTGGGGGCGACGAATTTGTCGTGCTGCTTGATGCCCTGGGCCAGCATGAGCCCGACGCGGCCCTGCAAACCGACCACGTGGCCCAAAAAATCCTGCAAGCGGTGACGCAGACTTTTGACCTGCAGGGCCACAGTTATGAGACCTCCATGAGCATTGGTACCGTGATTTTTCAGGGGCTGGGGGAGCCGGTGAGCGACTTGTTGAAACAGGCGGACCGGGCCATGTACCGAGCCAAATCGATGGGACGCAGTCAAGTGTGTTTTTTTGATTTGAACATGCACGCCGCCGTGCAGAAGCAGGAATGTCTGCTGCAAGACCTGCGCGAAGGCTTGAGCGCCAATGAATTCGAGCTTTATTACCAAATTCAGGTGGATCACCATGGTACGGCAGTGGGCGCCGAGGCGCTGGTACGCTGGCACCACGCGGGGCACGGCTTGATGCTGCCTGGTCAGTTCATCGCGCTGGCCGAAGAAACCGGTTTGATCTTGTCGCTGGGACATTGGGTGATGGAGGCTGCGTGCCGGCAATTGCTGGTGTGGGCGAGCCATCCGTTGACCGCCGCCTGGACGCTGGCGGTGAACATTGGCGCTTGCCAGATGGCACAGGCGGATTTTGTGGCCACTGTGGCCCAGGCATTGCAAAAAACCGGTGCGCCCGCCTCCAGGTTGACTTTGGAGCTGACCGAGAGCACGCTGGTCAGTGATGTGGAAGACAGTCTTGCCAAGTTGAACGCCGTACGGGCGCTTGGTGTTGGTTTGTGCCTGGATGACTTTGGCGCGGGTTTTAGCTCGCTGGCTTACCTCAAACGCATGCCACTGGCGCAGCTCAAGATTGATCAGGCCTTGGTGCACAACGTTTTGAGCGACGACAGTGTGGCCGTGATTGCCCGAGCCATTGGTGCCTTGGGTACCAGCCTGGGCTTGCCGGTCATCGCCGAGGGAATAGAGACGGCCGCGCAGCGAGACTTTTTTGCAGCCATGGGTTGTGCTGCCTTTCAGGGTAACTACATTGGTGCGGTGGCACCCCCCGAAGAGATGGTTGAATGTTATATGAGGAATAAGCCTTCAGAGCTTATGAATAGAGCGCAAGAAGCTATCAATATGAGAGCATGAATTGAAATCTGATAAGCAAAATGAGCTGACTCCCAGGGCGGCACATCACGACGTGACTTCGATTGACAAATTGAAGGCGTTGCGGCGGCGGGCAGAAGACAGGCACCAACTCAAGGTTGATCTTCCGCTGGAGATGATCAAGGAGTTGACGCCAGAAGATTCGGAATTGTTGTTTTACGAGCTGCGATTGCACCAAATTGAGCTGGAGATGCAAAACGAGGAGTTGCACCGCACGCATGCTGACCTGAGCGCCGCGCACGAGCGCTACTTTGACTTGTATGACATGGCCCCGGTGGGGTATTGCACGGTGAATGACGAGGGGCGTATTCTGGAGGCCAACCTGACCGCCGCGACCCTGTTGGGAGTGACGCGCAGCGCGCTGGTCAAGCGGCTCATCACCCACTTTATTCACTTGGATCATCGCCCCATCTACCGGGATTGCTGTACGCAGGTGCATGCCAGCGGGCAGACCCATAGCCGCGACCTGCAGATGATCTATGGCGACGGCAAGCCGATCTGGGTCAACGCGTCGGCCAACCTGGCTAAAGATGCGGATGGCACCACCAGCTTGCGTGTCACGCTCATCGATGTGACCGAACGATTACGTTTGGAGGCCGAGATGAAGGCGCAGAACGAGGAGCTGGAGCGCACCCGTCTGCTGGCAGAAGATGCCAGCCGCGCCAAGTCTGACTTTCTGGCCAGCATGAGCCACGAACTGCGTTCTCCCTTGAACGCCATTTTGGGATTTGCCCAGCTCATGGAGACGAGCACGCCGGCGCCCACGCCGGCGCAAAAGTCATCCCTCGAGCAAATCCTCCACGGCGGCTGGTATTTGCTGGACTTGGTCAACGAGATTCTGGACCTGGCCAGCATCGAGTCGGGCCAGATGGCGTTGTCAATGGCACCCGAGTCGTTGGCTGACGTGTTGCTGGACTGCCAAACCACGATCCAACCGCAGGCCGCAACCACTGGCATCCGGCTCAACTTTCCGACCTTCGCGCAGCCGTGTGTCGTGCAGGCGGATCGGCGCCGACTCAAGCAGGTGTTGATCAACCTGCTGTCCAACGCCATCAAGTACAACCGTCAGGACGGCACGGTTGACGTGGAATGGAGCCTGCGACCGCAAGGTCATGTGCGCATTAGCGTGCGGGACACCGGGGCCGGCCTGACGGCGGAGCAACTGGACCAGCTGTTTCAGCCGTTCAACCGCCTGGGTCAATCGCTGGGCCCACTGGAGGGCACCGGCATCGGGCTGGTGGTGAGCAAGCGGCTGGTGGAAATGATGGGCGGAACCATTGGTGCACACAGCACGCTGGGCCATGGCAGCATTTTTTGGTTTGAGCTGGCACTGGCCGGTGCGGCGCCATGACTGTGTTCCCCATCGTCTGCGTGGGCGGTTCGGCCGGTGGCCTGGATGCCTACATTCGGCTGCTAAAGCACCTGCCGCCTGACATGGGCGTGGCGATCGTTATCGTCAACCACATCACGCTTTCCGCCACCCATTTGCATGAAGTGTTGCGACCGTTTTCCAGCATGCCGGTGACGCTGATCACAGAAGGAATGGGTGTAGAACCCAACCAAGTGTTCATTATTCCGTCCAACCGCGACTTGCATGTGAAAGTGGGTGTGTTTGCGCTCGAGCCCATTTCGAAGCCACGGGGCTGGCCCGATGTGATCACGGTGTTTTT